>CAMBQQ010000021.1 GCA_945870035.1 Rhizobium sp. Q54
AGCTCAGGAGACCTCAGCCGGCAGCCGGCTCGTACGGACGATCGGCATCGTCAGAGCGCGAGCGAAGATCGGATTGCAGAACCTCGTGTACAACGTCCGCCGCCTCGTGACGCTGGAGCGGATGGCTGCAGCATGAGGGAAAAGGCAGATTGTGCCACCCTCAACAGGACGCCGGGTGCATACGGCGGAGCCGCACCGGCGTCAGATCATCTGCCAATTGCCCGCCGATCCGCGCGGGCTAACGATCACGCAGCAAAAACGCTATTGTTCGAGGTGCCCACATGATTTTCAAGAGCGGCAGGCGCACGACGCAAGGCGGGACAATTGGTTCGTGTCACAAGGCTACCGCGTTCTTCGCTTTACGAATGATGATGTGCTGAAGAATCTTGAAGGGGTGGTCGCAGTCATCGCCGGCGCACTACCCCCCTCCCTGTCCCTCCCCCACAAGGGGGGAGGGAACGACTAATCGGCGACTGGAGTTCACGAATGTCCGTCAAAATGAAACGCACCGCTTACGCCGACATGTTCGGCCCCACCGTGGGCGACCGCGTGCGGCTGGCCGACACCGACCTCATCATCGAAGTCGAAAAGGATTTCACCGTCTATGGCGACGAGGTGAAGTTCGGCGGCGGCAAGGTCATCCGCGATGGCATGGGCCAAAGCCAGATCACCAACAAGCAGGGGGCTGCCGACACCGTCATCACCAATGCGCTGATCCTCGACCACTGGGGCATCGTCAAGGCCGACATCGGCATCAAGGACGGCCGCATTGCCGCGATCGGCAAAGCCGGCAATCCCGACATTCAGCCCGGCGTCACCATCATCATTGGCCCCGGCACCGACGTCATTGCCGGCGAGGGCAAGATCATCACCGCCGGTGGTTTCGACTCGCACATCCATTTCATCTGCCCGCAACAGATCGACGATGCGCTCAATTCCGGCATCACGACCTTGCTCGGCGGCGGCACCGGGCCGTCGCACGGCACCTATGCGACGACCTGCACGCCGGGGCCGTGGCACATCGGCCGCATGCTGCAATCCTTCGACTCGTTCCCGGTCAATCTCGGCGTCGCCGCCAAAGGCAACGCTTCGCGTCCAGCGGCGCTGGAGGAAATGGTCAAGGCCGGTGCCTGCGCGCTCAAGCTTCACGAAGACTGGGGCACCACGCCGGCGGCGATCGACAATTGCCTCACCGTCGCCGAAAAATACGACGTGCAGGTGATGCTGCATTCCGACACCCTCAACGAATCCGGTTTCGTCGAGGACACCATCAAGGCCTTCAAGGGCCGCACCATTCACGCCTTTCACACCGAAGGCGCCGGCGGCGGTCACGCGCCCGACATCATCAAGGTCGCCGGCCTGAAGAACGTGCTGCCGTCCTCGACCAATCCGACCCGGCCTTTCACCCGCAACACCATCGACGAGCACCTCGACATGCTGATGGTGTGTCACCATCTCGACCCGTCGATTGCCGAGGATCTGGCGTTTGCCGAGAGCCGCATCCGCAAGGAAACCATCGCGGCCGAGGACATCCTGCACGACCTCGGCGCGCTGTCGATGATGTCGTCGGACTCGCAAGCCATGGGCCGCATCGGTGAGGTCGTCATCCGCACCTGGCAGACCGCTGACAAGATGAAGAAGCAGCGCGGCGCTTTGCCGGGCGAGAAGGGCGACAACGACAATCTGCGCTGCAAGCGCTATATCGCCAAATACACCATAAACCCGGCGATCGCACAGGGCATGTCGAAGCACATAGGTTCGGTTGAGAAAGGCAAGCTCGCCGATCTCGTGGTCTGGTCGCCGGCCTTCTTCGGCGTCAAACCGGATCTCGTCATCAAGGGCGGCTCCATCGTCACCGCGCTGATGGGCGATCCGAACGCCTCGATCCCGACGCCGCAACCGGTGCATTACCGGCCGATGTTCGCTGCTTTCGGCAAGTCGCTCACCGCGTCGTCGGTGGTGTTTGTCTCGAAGGCCGCGGCGAAAAGTTCATTGCGCAAGCAGCTCGGCTGCGAGAAGCAGTTCATCGGCGTCGACAACACCCGCAAGATCAATAAGAAGAGCATGGTCCTGAATGACGCGACGCCGGATATCGAGGTCGATCCGGAAACCTACGAGGTCCGCGCCGACGGCGAACTGCTCACTTGCGCGCCGGCCGAGGTGCTGCCGATGGCGCAACGGTACTTTTTGTTCTAGCGGTCATTGTCTGAACGCTGTCTAAGCCGTGGCGATTGCGACGCTCTCGATCTGGGGCTATTCGTCGTGATCGCGCTTGGTCTTGTCATGAGGGAGTTGCGTCCAGGCGATGGGCTATGAAGCGAAGCATATTTCTTGGTCTCGGCTTTCTGATGGTCGCGCTGGGCATGATCGGCGCCGTCGTCCCGCTCATGCCGACGACGATCTTTCTGATCGCCGCCGCGGCCTGCTTCGCCCGTTCCTCTCCTCGGTTCGAAGCCTGGCTGCTCGACCATTCTCACTTCGGTCCGATCTTGCGGGACTGGCGCGCCAACGGCGCGATCTCGCGGACGGCAAAGCTCATGGCCTGCATCGGCATGGCGGCTGGCTTTGCCGTGTTCTGGATCGGATCCCAGCCATCGGCGTTTCTCGCTGCGGTGGTTGCAGGCCTGCTGCTGACAAGCGCGGCCTACGTGGTGTCGCGCCCGACTGCCGATCGACGCTAGCATGAAGCGTGTTGCGGCCGTCAGAAACGCAGGTACGTGGCAGTTGGACACGGCTATCGACCGCGTCGTGCTCGACGCGGGCGACCGCAATCGGCGTCGCATCGTGCTGAGCGGCGAAAAAGGCACGGCCTTCATGCTCGATTTCCCAAAGCCGGTGTCGTTGCGCGACGGCGACGGACTGGTGCTGGACGATGGTTCGATCGTGATGGTCGTCGGCGCCAATGAGCCGTTGCTGGAGGTCGCCGGGCCCAATGCGTTCGAGACGGTGCGGCTGGCCTGGCATCTTGGCAATCGCCATACTGATGTGCAGATCGTCGGCGGCAATTTGCGCATTCGCTACGACCATGTGCTTGAAGATATGTTACGCGGCCTCGGCGCACGCGTCGAAGGCCTCGCCGCGCCGTTTGATCCGGAACCGGCGAGCCCGCATGGGCATGATCATGGCGCGTAGGAAGCAAGCGACACCATTGCGCCGTCGTCCTGAGGTGCGAACGAGCGAAGCGAGTGAGCCTCGAAGGACGTCGGCCCCGCCGCCCTTCGAGGCCGGGCTGCGCCCGGCACCTCAGGGTGACGGGGATCAACTCGCCCCGGCCGCCCTCTATCGCCTGATGGCATGGCTGTCGCCGGCGTTTCCCGTCGGCGCGTTCTCGTACTCCAGCGGCATCGAATGGGCGGTCGAGACCGGCGACATCGCTGACGAAGCCACGCTGCAAGACTGGCTTCGCATCATGCTCAGCGACGGCGGCGGCTACTGCGATGCCGTGCTGTTCGCGCAAGCGCACCGCGCCACGCTCGACGATGACGAGCAGGCGCTGCGCGACATCGCTGAACTCGCCGCCGCGTTTGCGCCGTCGAAGGAGCGCCATCTGGAAACCACGGCGCAGGGCAATGCCTTCATGGAGGCCGCGCGCGCCGCCTGGACTTGCGCCGCGCTCGATCGTTTGAAATCGATATGGGACGGCCCGGTGGCCTATCCGGTTGCCGTCGGCGTTGCCGCCGCCGGCCACGGTATCGCCGTCGAACCCGCGCTGGCCGCCTATCTTCAGGCGCTCGCCGCCAATTGGGTATCGGCCGGCGTGCGGCTTATTCCGCTTGGGCAGACGCAAGGCCTGCGCGTGGTCGCCGCGCTTGAGGCGGCGGTTGCCTCGACGGCGCAACGCGCGCTTGCCGCCACGCTCGATGAGATCGGCTCTGCCGCTTTCCGCGCCGATCTCGCCAGCGCGCGCCACGAAACCCAATACACGCGGCTGTTCCGTTCATGAAACCCGCGAAACTTCATGCCGTCTCGCGCTGACGCCGTTTATCGCGTCAGATCGACGGAAAAATGCGGCTTTTTCTGAACCATCTCCGTCACACTGCTTTGACTAAAGGGGAGGCAAACGCAACGAAGGAGACGTTCCATGAACATGAAATGGCTGCTCACGGCAGTGACTGCTACGGCCATCGTCGCGACCCCGGCTCTGGCGGCTGACGATGTGATCAGCAAAGCGATGAAGGAATCGCGGACCGGCCAGAATGCAGCGCAAAATTCGACAGATACATCGGACAGCCGGTCGGATGGTCCGCGGGCGAACAGGTCCTCGGAAAGATCGTTCGAAAGGGGCGACCAATCGGCCCAGAACGAACGCGGTTCGGGCCATGCCAGCCGCAGCGCTCGGGCGATGACGCAGCAGAAACTGCGCAGTTCCCTGAAGGAAGCCGGTTTCACACAGATTCGCTTGCTCGACGCTCAGTATCTGATCCAGGCCCGGGACGACGACGGCAACACCGTCTTCATGGCGATCAATCCGCCCTCGGTTGAAAACCGCGGCGCCGAGACTTCGGGTCTGAACAGCAACGCTGACGCTGACGAGCGGGCGGACACGCCCCGTGGCTATCAGAACGAAGGCGCGGGCTACTCCCGTCAGGGTGCAGGCTACTCCGGTCAGAATGCTCAGCGCGGTTGGCGCAACAGCAGTGTGGATGTCTACAACCGTGCCTACGACGAAGGCTTCCGCGAGGGCTATCGCCGCGGCCATGACAGCGGCTCCGGCAACTAGGCGTTGATCGCGCCGGCGCCTTGGCGCAAGCGAAGGGACCCAGGCCTTGTGTCTGGGTCCTTTTTTTATGCTGGCCCGCATAAATGTCAGGCTTGACCGGACGGTCCCGATAAGGGACGCATGACCGGCGGAGCGACACCGCAATTCGACAGGCGTGTCCGGCCAGACAGGGGCAGCGATGAAGAAAAACTTGAACGGTCCCCTGCGCGTCGGTGTCGGCGGCCCGGTCGGCTCCGGCAAGACCGCGTTGATGGACGCACTGTGCAAGATCTTGCGCGACCGCTACCAGATCGCCGCCATCACCAACGATATCTACACCAAATGGGATGCTGAATATCTGGTGCGCTCCGGCGCGCTCGAGCCTGACCGCATTGCGGGGGTCGAGACCGGCGGCTGCCCGCACACCGCGATCCGCGAGGACGCCTCGATCAATCTCGCCGCCGTCGCCGAGATGAACAAAAAGTTTCCCGATCTCGATCTGGTGTTGATCGAATCCGGCGGCGACAATCTCGCCGCGACCTTCTCGCCTGAGCTTGCCGACCTGACGATCTATGTCATCGATGTCGCCGCCGGCGACAAGATTCCGTCCAAGGGCGGCCCCGGCATTACGCGTTCGGATTTGCTGGTCATCAACAAGATCGATCTGGCGCCCTATGTCGGCGCGTCGCTCGAAGTCATGGAGCGCGACGCCAAGAAAATGCGCGGTGCGCGCCCCTTCGTGATGACCAACTTGCGCGAAGGCAAGGACGTCGGCGCGATTGTTAAGTTCATCGAGGAAAAGGGTGGGCTGCGCTCTTAAGCAGAAAAGGGGTGCACTTTTGCGAAATGCGCCCCCTTCGACTCGTCGCCTGACAAGTCAGTACTTCTCGCTGTTACCGGTAGCGGCAGTTTGAAGTGCCAAAATAGCCTAGTCTCCGACTAACGCTGCTCTTTGACCTAGGTTCCGGGGAAGTCCGTCATGACAAAACCATCGGCGCGCGAGCGCTTGGCGCTGGCCTTGCAGCGCATCGGCGAAGCGCAAGGCGAGGGAGCGCGCGCCTGCCTCTCGGTCTATCGTGACGCCGCTCTGGCCGCGGCCGATGCCTCCGATTCCCGCGCCCGCGCCGGAATTACGCTCGGCCCGCTCGATGGCGCGATTGTCTCGATCAAGGATCTGTTCGACATCGCCGGCGAGGTCACGCGCGCCGGCTCCAAAGTCCTGTTCGAGGAAGGCAAGGTCGCCGGGCATGACGCCCCGGTGGTGCAACGCCTGCGCGCGGCGGGCGCCATCATCGTTGCGAAAACCAATATGTCGGAATTCGCCTTCACCGGCCTTGGCCTCAATCCGCATTACGGCACGCCGGCCAATCCGGCCGACCGCGCCCGCGTGCCCGGCGGCTCGTCGTCCGGCGCCGCGGTGTCCGTCGCCGATGGTTTTTGCGAGATCGCCATCGGCAGCGACACCGGCGGTTCGGTGCGCATCCCGGCCTCGTTCTGCGGCGTCACCGGCTTCAAGCCGAGCCGCCAGCGCGTGCCGACCGACGGCGCGTTTCCTTTATCCTATACGCTCGATTCCATTGGCCCGCTCGCCAAGTCTGTCGCGGAATGCGCGCAGGCCGATGCTGTACTGGCCGGCGAGGCGCCTTGGACGCTCGACGCCGCGCCGCTGAGCGGCTTGCGTCTCGGCGTCGCCCAGGGCTTGCCGCTGGAAAATCTCGACGACACGGTCGGCCGCCGCTTCCCGGAGGCGCTCGATCGGCTCGAGCGTGCGGGTGCGCGGCTGTCTTACGAAAAGCTGCCTTTGCTCGACGACATGATGCAGGTTCTGCGCGTCAGCCTTCTGGTGGCGGAAGTCTATTCCATTCACAAGGAGCGGCTGGCGCGGCGCGGCGACGACGTCGATCAGATCGTACGCGCCCGCGTTGGCAAGGGTGCCGACATCAGCGCCGCCGATTACATCAATGCGGTGCGCGCGCGCGCCGCGCTGATCCGTGCCATGGACGCACGGCTGGCCGATCTGGACGCGCTGGTCCTGCCATCGACGCCGATCGTCGCGCCGCGCATCGACGCGGTCGGCCATGCAAAGGACTTCATGGCGCAGAACGCCATGGCCTTGCGCAACACCACCATCGCCAATTTCTTCGACCTGACCGCCATCTCGCTGCCGCTGCCGCGCGACGGCGGCCTGCCGACGGGATTGATGCTGTTTGCCCGCAACGGCCACGACCGGCGGCTGCTGCGCATCGCCGCGGCGGTGGAAAAGGTCTTTGCTTGAAGGATGCCCGGTACAAAAGGGCGTTCACGCCCGTCTTCGACGGGCTATGGCCGGGCATGACGGAGAAATCAGGCGTCGCGCAGCGCGTCGAGCAGCAGGCGGTAACGGTCGGCTCCGAGCTTCGGCTGCAGATTGGTTTCGTGTTGCGCGGCCAGCGCCTTGGCCTGCTTCAGGGTCGTCTGTCCGGCGCGCGTCAGCCGTAATGCGTGCCGCCGCCCGTCGGCCGAGGATGGCAGCCGCTCGGTCAAGCCGCGCCTGTCGAGTTGATGCAGCATGCGCACCAGCCGCGCCCGCTCGATGCCGAGCGTCGCCGCCAGTTCGGACTGCGACAGGCCTTCGTTGGCGCCGATGATGACCAGCACCGAGAACTGCGCCGGACTGATATCGATGGGCGACAGGCAGCGGATGAAATCCTGAAAGACCCAGACCTGGATGCGGCGAATGAAATAGCCGAGATGATTGTCGAGAACGCCAAGGTCGATGACCACCGGACTCACTTGTTTTGGCTGCGACGATTTGCGCAAAGGCACGGTGATGGGCAGCGTGGCGGGTTGGCCGCCTGGTCGCCTGAGCCTTGCGGCGCGCTTGGGCGTGGCATTCCTGGGCGCACGTTTGGCTGGCGGCATGGCAGAACCCCGGTCCGGTCCGGCGAGGCCGTTCGCATGGAGGAACGGCCGCCTCGTAACAATGTTGTTGACGAAAATTGTTGTCGAGGTCAACAATGCCGTCAATTCAGGACGCAGGCCGCAGGGCCCGGCCGCGGCGCTCGCCGTGACCAGCCGGCGGCATTTCGAGCTTGTGAGGACCGGAGAAAATCCGGCATCATCGAAACAACGGCCGTGTCCGGCCAGGGAGGGCTTAAAAATGAAACGCAAATCACCGTCCAAATCGCAGGCCAAGGCGACCTCGGTCAGCCGCCGCACCTTTACCGCCGGTCTCGGCGCCGTGGGCTTCACCGCCGGTATCGCGCCGTTCAACATCGTCCGCGCCCAAGGCGCCGCCCTTAAAGTGGGCGTGTTGCTGCCGCGCTCCGGCTTCCAGGCCGGCATCGGCCAGGACTGCCAGCGCGGCGTCGATATCGCCGCCGGCCTGCTCAAGGATATGGGCATGCCCAATCTTCAGATCATGAACGGCGACACCGAAACCAGTGTCGACGTCGCCCGCTCCCGCGCCGAGAAGCTGATCGGCGAGGGCGCGCAGGTGCTGGTCGGCGCTTTCGACAGCGGCCAGAGTTCGGCCATCGCGCAGGTCGCGGAGCAGAAGGGCATTCCCTACGTCATCAACATCGCCGCCGCGCCGCCGATCACCGAGCAGGGCTATAAGTTCGTATTCCGCAATTTCCCGACGGCGCCGATGATCCTCGGCGATGCTTTCGCCAACCAGAAAGAGATCTTCGCGACCACCGGCTCGGCGCCGAAGACGGCGGTGTTCCTGCACGTCAACGACACCTTCGGTACCGCGATGAAGGGCGGCATCGGCGCGGTCATGCCGAAGTTCGACATGCCCTACAAGATCGTCGAGACCATCGCCTACGACCCGGCGGCGCGCGATCTGTCGGTCGAAATCTCCAAGGCCAAGGCGACCGGCGCCGAAGCGATGATCGTCGTCAGCCGGCTCAACGACGCCATTCTGCTCACCCGCGAACTGGTCAAGCAGCGCTGGTCGCCGATGGCGATCCTGAGCATGGGCCCGGGCTGGTATGAAGATCAGTACATCAAGACCCTCGGCAAGCTGTCGGACGGGCCGCTGAGCTTCGTGCCGTGGTACGATCCCAACAAGCCGCTCAGCAAGACGCTCGAGGCGGCGCTTGCCAAGGCACATCCCGGCGTCAGCCTGAACACCAACCACGTCTATACTTTCGAGGCGTTGCTGGTGGCCGCAGATGCCTTCAAGCGCGCCGGCTCGACCGATCCGAAGGCGCTGGCCGACGCCATCCGCGCCACCAACATCACCAACAATGTCAGCCCCGGCCCCGGCATCATGTTCAATGCCAAGGGCCAGAACGACAAGCTCAAGCTGAGCGCGATTCAAAACCGCGGCGGCAAGCTGGTCACGGTCGCGCCGAAGGTGGCTGCCAACGCCAAGGTGGAATGGCCGCTGAAGCCCTACGACAAGCGCGCGTAAGCCGCTTGCCTCATGTTATTGCTCCGGCCGCGAACGCGGCCGGAGCTTTGCGTATTTAGGATCATCCCTTGCCCTTCGACGTCTATCTCAATGTCGCCGTTGGCGGCCTCCTGACCGGCCTGGTTTACGGGTTGATGGCGCTCGGCCTGTCGGTGATCTTCGGCGTCGTGCGCGTGGTCAATTTCGCCCATGGCGAAGTGATGACCATCGCCATGTATCTCGCCATCGTGCTGTTCTCCGCCCTGCATCTCGATCCGCTGATCATGCTGGTCCCGATCGCGGCGGTATTGTTCTGCTTCGGCTATGCCTTGCAGGCCGGCATCATTAATCCTTTCATCACCCGCGCCGAGCACATGCAGTTCCTGCTGCTGGTGGCGATCGCGATCATCATCATCAATGTGTTGCTGATCCTGTTCGGACCGGACGCGCAGAGCGTGCAGACGTCGTATTCCTACGACAGCTTCCAGATCGGAAAGTTGATCGTCGACGCCACCAAGCTCTATGCGGCGGGCGCCGCGCTTGCCGTCGCGCTCGCGCTCTATGGCTTCTTCCAGTTCACGACGATCGGCACGGCGATTCGCGCCTGCGCCGACAATTATACCGGTGCGCTGGTGGTCGGCCTCGACGTCAAGCATCTCTATGCGCTGACCTTCGGTCTCGGCACGGCCTGCGTCGGCGCCGCCGGCGTCATGCTGGTGCTGATTGTCGATGTGACGCCGTCGCTCGGGCCTGCCTATACGCTGCTTGCCTTCGTTATCGTCATTACCGGCGGCCTCGGCTCGATGCCCGGCGCGCTGCTCGGCGGCGTCCTCATCGGCCTGACCGAGGCGATGGCCGGACTGATCTTCACGCCGTCGGCGAAAAGCATGTTCGCCTTTGCCATTCTCGTACTGGTGCTGCTGTTCCGCCCACAGGGCATCATGGGCAAGAAGGCCGCATGATGTTTAGCCGTCTGTTTGAAAACGTGTCGCCCCGTGCGCTGGTTCTGATGGCGGCGCTGCTGATCGTCTTGTTCGGCGCGCCGTTCCTCGCCAACGATTATCTGCTCACCGTGCTCATTCTGATCCTGTACTTCGCCTATATCGGCCAGGCCTGGAACATCATGATGGGTTTTGCCGGCCAGTTGTCGCTCGGCCACGCGCTTTATGTCGGTCTCGGCGCCTATACGGCGGCGGCTTTATACGTTCATTTCGGCATCGGGCCGTGGATCGGGCTTTTGGTCGCCGTACCGATCGCGGCGCTTGCAGGCGCCTTCATCGGTTACCTGGCGTTTCGCTTCAAGGTCGGCGGCGTCTACTTCGCCATTCTCACGATTGCCGTGGCGGAATTCGCCCGCGTCGGCTTCGATCACCTGGCCTGGACCAAGGGCTCGTCCGGCCTTTTCCTGCCGGTGGCACAGTTCACCAGCAACGACCTCTGGCTGCTGCGCGGCCAGCCAGTGATGTTCTACTACATCCTGCTGGTGGCGACTGTGCTCGCCTTCGTGTTCTGCCGCGCGCTCTTGCAAAGCCGCATCGGTTATTTCTGGCTGGCGATCCGCGAGGACGAGGAAGCCGCGCGCTCGGCCGGCATCAATACGTTCCGCTACAAGATGATCGCGGTGACGATCTCGGCCGCGATGACGTCGTTTGCCGGCGTGATCTATGCCTTCTATTACAACAATCTGTTCCCGGAGCAGGTGTTTCACATCTCGCGCTCGATCGAGATCATCCTCGGGCCGATCGTCGGCGGCGTCGGCACTCTGTTCGGCCCGATCATCGGCGCCTTCCTGCTGACCGGCATGTCTGAAACCCTGATCGCGGCCCTGCATGCGGTCGGCCTCGACATCCCCGGCGCCAAGCAGGTGTTCTACGGCATCTGCCTGCTGCTGGTGATCATGGCGATGCCGGACGGCATCTGGCCGTGGCTTGCCCGTAGGATCGGCCTGTCGGAGCGCGAGAAATGAGCGCGCTTCTGAAAGTCGACGGCATCAGCAAACGCTTCCGCGGCCTGCTCGCGGTCGACCGCCTGACATTCGACGTGCCGCGGGGCGGCATCTATGCGGTCATCGGGCCGAACGGCGCCGGCAAGACAACACTGTTCAACATGATTGCCGGCGTCTACGTGCCGGACAACGGCACGATCGATTTTGCCGGCGAACGCATCGACGGCCTGACGCCCGACAATGTCTGCCAGCGCGGCATCGGCCGCACCTTCCAGATCGTGCGGCCGTTTCCGGCTTTGTCGGTCGAGGACAATGTCATTGTCGGCGCCCTGATGCGCCGTACCGATGTCGCCGATGCGCGCGCGCATGCGCATGAGGTGCTGCGCCGCCTCGATCTCTTCGACAAGCGCGCGCAACGCGCGTCGTCGCTGACCTTGCCCGACCGCAAGCGGCTGGAAGTCGCGCGCTCGCTGGCTACCGATCCGAAGCTGCTGTTGCTCGACGAGGTGATGGCCGGTCTGCGCCCGACCGAGACCGACCGCATCGTGTCGATCCTCAAGGAACTCAACCGCGACGGCCTCACCATCCTTTTGATCGAACACGTCATGCGCGCGGTGATGGCGTTGGCCGGCCGCATTCTGGTGCTGCACCATGGCGCGGCGATTGCCGAAGGGCTGCCTGCCGAGGTGGTGCGCAATCCGGCCGTGATCGACTCCTATCTGGGCGCGGAGGACATCTGATGCTCCGCATCGAAAATCTCGATGTCTTCTACGGCGATGCGCAGGCGCTCGACAGCGTCTCGCTGGAAATTCCGCAAGGCTCCATCGTCGCCATCGTCGGCGCCAATGGCGCCGGCAAGACCTCGCTGATCCGCACCATCGCCGGCATGCACAGACCGGCGCGCGGGACGGTCAACTATAAAGGCCAGGACATTGCCGGCTGGCCGAGCCACAAGGTGTGCGACCTTGGCATCGGCCAGGTGGCGGAAGGCCGCCAGGTCTTTCCCAGCCTGTCGATCGCCGAAAATCTTTCGATGGGCGCCATGCTGCCGCGTGCCCGCGCCGCCCGCGACCGCAACCTCGAGCGCGTCTATGCGATGTTTCCGCTGCTCGTCGAGCGCCGTGCGCAGGCCGCCGGCACGTTGTCGGGCGGCGAACAGCAGATGCTGGCCATCGGACGCTGCCTGATGGGCGCGCCCGATCTTGTGATGTTCGACGAGCCGTCGCTCGGCCTGGCCCCGGCCATCGTCCAGCAGGTTCTGAAAACCGTGCGCGAATTGAACCGCGAAGGCCTCACTTGCGTGTTGGTCGAGCAGAACGTCGCGGTGTCGCTGAAACTGGCCAGCCAGGCCTATGTGCTTGAAAACGGCCGCGTCACTCTGTCGGGCACCGGCGAGGCGCTGCTCGGCGACGACCGGGTGCGGCAGGCTTATCTCGGCATGTAATTAGCGGGGCTTAAGCCCGGAGGGCGTCTTATCTCGGTAAGTAGCCGCGGCCGCTGACCCGGCGCTGGCGGCGCATCAGCAGGTCGAGGGCGGCGACGCGCATGCTCAAGGGGCAATGCGGGAAGCTGGCACGCAATAGCTTGAGGGCTTCGGCGTCGGTAGCGGGCGAATATTGCAGCACGCTTTCGGCCATCCGGGCGGCGTCGGTCGCCAGAGGGGCGGGACGCGGCATCACGTTGAAAGCTTGGCCCATCGCTACGATCCTTGTGGGTGTCAGAAAGCCTGAAACCCGGCACAGCAAGGGTGCGCCCTTCCCCTTAGCAAATGGTTAACGACGCAAAACGGCCGGCGGTTCCTACCGCCGGCCGTTAATTTTGCGTCTTTCGACGTATCTATTTCAGGGCAAGTTCTACGTCAGGGCAAGTTCTACTTCAGGGGCTGTCCGATGGTCACCGACACGGTGCCGATGCCCTCGACCGAGCATTCAAGCTTGTCGCCCGCGATGCAGGCGGCAACGCCGGCCGGGGTCCCGGTCATGATGATATCGCCGGGTGCCAGTTCGACCATTTTGGACAGGTCGGCGATGATTTCCGGCACGTTCCAGATCAACTGCTCCAGATCGCCGTCCTGGCGCACCTGGCCGTTGCACTTGAGGGTGATCTTGCCCTTCTTCGGGTGGCCGCTCTCGGCGGCCGGCTTGATCGCGCCGCACGGGGCAGAATGGTCGAAAGCCTTGCCGACTTCCCACGGCCGCTTCAGGTCGCGCGAGGCGATCTGGAGGTCGCGTCGGGTCAGATCGATGCCGACGGCATAGCCGTAGATGTGGTCATTGGCCTTGTCGGCCGGGATGTTGCGGCCGCCTTTGCCGATCGCAACGACCAGCTCGACCTCGTGGTGCATGTCCTTGGTCAGCGACGGGTAGGGCACGGTGCCGCCGTCCGGCACGATCATGTCGGCCGCCTTGGCGAAATAGAACGGCGGCAGGCGCTCGTCCTGGCCCATTTCGCGGATATGCTCGATGTAGTTGCGGCCGACGCACCAGATGCGGCGGACCGGATAAGTCTTGGACGTGCCGGCAACCGCGATGACGGGCTGCGGCGGCGCAGGAATGACATAGTCCGCGCTCATGGGAATTTGCCTTTAAGAGAGTGAAAAGAGGCCGTTTGGCCGGGTTTTGGTGGCTTTCGGGTATCGCATTATCCGGCAGCGGACAAGGCGTAGCCCGAAAAGGCGGCCATGCGCTAGGCAGGGGTCGCCAGCGCCGGCGAAGGTTGCCGCGGCTCCTGCTGCTTGAGCTGGAGTCCGTAGAACAGGGCATAGCGCCCGCTCTTCGCCAGCAATTCCTCGTGCCGGCCGGATTCGCCGGCGTGACCGTCCTCGATGACGTAAATGCGGTCGGCATGCGAAATCGTATGCAGCCGGTGTGCGATCGCCAGTGTGGTGCGGCCCTCGAACAGGTGGTCCATCGCCTCGCGCACCGCCAGTTCGCTCTCCGAATCGAGCGCGGCGGTGGCTTCGTCGAGCAGGATGATCGGCGCGTTCTTGATCAGCGCGCGGGCAATGGCGATGCGCTGGCGCTGGCCGCCGGACAGTTGCAGGCCGTGCTCGCCGACCGGCGCGTCATAGCCTTGCGGGAACGCCATGATGAAGTCGTGGGCATAGGCGCCCTTGGCGGCGGCGACGATTTCGTCCTCGCTGGCGTCCGGCTTGCCGAAGGCGATGTTCTCGCGGATCGTGCCGCGGAACAGGAACACGTCCTGCCCGACATAGGCGACCTGCTGGCGCAGCGAGCGGCGCGACACCTTGCTGATGTCCTGGCCGTCAATGGTGATTGTGCCGTGCTCGCTGTCGTAGAAGCGCAGCAGCAGGTTGAACACGGTGGATTTGCCGCCGCCGGACGGGCCGACCAGAGCCGTCAGCTTGCCGGGCTCGGCGACAAACGACATGCCGCGCAGCACTGACTGGTCGCCGCGATAGGCGAAATGCACGTCGTTGAATTCCAGCCGCGGCGAAACAATCTTGATGTCCGGCATGCCGGCATCGGGCGGCTCGGTCGGCGGGCTGTCGATCACCTCGAACAGCACACGCACGCCGACCAGCCCGCTGTTGAGTTCGATATTGAGCCGCGCCAGCCGCTTCGCCGGTTCATAGGCGAGAAGAAACGCCGTGATGAACGAGAAGAACTGCCCGGGCGTCGCGCCCGTGTCGATAACGCGGTAGCCGCCATAGGTGATGGCAAGCGCGATGGCGATGCCGCCGAGCGTTTCCATCAGCGGCGAGGCGCGGGCCGAAACGCGCGCCATCTTGTTGGCTTCGTGTTCGACGGCGGCGACATTGGCGTCGAAGCGCTGCTGCATCGTGCCTTCGAGCGTGAAGGCCTTGACGATGCGGATGCCTTGCAATGTCTCCTGCAAGGTTTCGAGAATGCGGGTGCCGCCCTGGAACTGGCTGCGGCCGATCTTGTAGATGCGGCGGATGATCTTGCGCAGGACGAACAGTGCCGGCGGCGCCACCACGAAGGCGAAGAACGACATCAGCGGATCCTGCAACACCATCACGGTGATGAGGCCGATCAGCGACAGCGCATCGCGGCCGACCGAAGTAATGAGCAGGTTGAGCACCTGCGTCACCGCGGCGGCGCCGGCCGACAAACGAGCGATGAACTCGGTCGAATGCCGGTCGGAAAAATAGCTCAGGCCCTCGGCGAGCAGCTTGTTGAAGACCGCGCGCTGGTTATTGGCGACGATGCGGTTGCCGATCTGCGACAGCAGCACCGTGTGGCCGTAGGTGGCCAGGCCCTTCATCGTGAACAGCAGCGCGGTAATGATGCCGAGCGTGACGATGCCGGGCAAATTGCGATTGACGTAGGCCTCGTTGATGACGTCGCCTATCAGATAGGCGCTGCCCGCCGTGCAGGTGGCCGACACCGCCATCAGCACGAAGGCGACGGCATATTTGCGCCAGTGCCTGGCGCCCTGTTCGGTCAGAAGCCGCTTGACCAGAGGCCAGGCGGCGTAACGCTCGTCGTCGGACAAAGGCTGGTTCTTGGGCAGTTTCGTGTCGGTCATCCGCCCTCTGTCGGGCATTGATTATGGCGCGTCAAGCGTGCCCGCAGCCGTCGCGCCGGCGGCTTGCTGCATGCCCGCGCCCCAGCCGGTTTTCAAGCCAAATGCGGGCCACGACGGTGCCGGCCGTCGAATAGCGGCCGGTCAGGCGGCGACGTGAATCCGGCCGCCGGCCAGCTTGCGTTCCCACGCAAAGGCGTGCGCGACGATGGTGTCGAGGTCCTGGAACCTCGGCTGCCACGGCAGGGTCGCGCGGATGCGATCGACATTGGCGACCAGCGCGGGCGGATCGCCGGCGCGGCGGGCTTCGATCTCGACCGGAAAGTCCCGGCCGCTGACGCGTCGCACCGCATCGATAACCTCGAACACCGAATTGCCGCGGCCATACCCACAGTTGAACGTCGCGCTGTTGCCACCGCGGCGCAAATAGCCGAGCGCGGCCGAATGCGCGTGCGCCAGGTCGCTGACATGAATGTAGTCGCGGATGCCGGTGCCGTCCGGTGTCGGATAGTCGGTACCGTAAACCGACATTTTCGCACGCTTGCCGACGGCGGCTTCGCAGGCGACCTTGATCAGATGCGTGGCGGCCGGCGTCGACTGACCGGTGCGTCCTTGCGGATCGGCGCCGGCAACGTTGAAGTAACGCAGAATGATGAAGCGCAGATCGTGGGCGCGGCCGGCGTCATGCAGCATGATCTCGGACATCAGCTTCGACGAGCCGTAAGGGGAGATCGGCATCGTCGCGCTGTTTTCGCGCACCGGGCTTTCTTCGGCGTTGCCATAGACCGCCGCAGTGGACGAAAAGATTATCTGCCGCACGCCGGCCTCGATGGCGACATCGATAAGGGCGCAGGTGTTCATGGTGTTGTTGCGGTAATAGCCGAGCGGGTCGGTGATCGAATCCGGCACCACGACGGAGGCCGCAAAATGGATGATGGCGGTGACGCCGTATTTGCGGATGGTCTTGGCGACCAGTTCGCGGTCGCCGGTCGAACCGGCGACGAAATCGACGGACGCGGGAAACAGGAAGCGGAAACCGGTCGACAGATTATCGAGGACGACGACCGTCTCTCCGGCGTCGATCAACTCGTGAACCATATGGCTACCGATATAGCCGGCGCCGCCCGTCACTAGAACCGTCATGACTGCCCTCGAATGGCGTTTCAGCCGTTCTACCCGGCGATAGGAAACGAATTGTTAGACGACCGGCGTGTAGTCATGCTTAAGGTGGCCATTGTTAACGATTCCTTAAAAGGCCATGCGCGACGTCCTTTTCATCAAGACATCTTCTCTCGGCGATGTGATCCACCACATGCCGGCCCTGACCGAGGCGCGCGCGGCCCGCCCGGATGCGCGTATTTCATGGCTGGTCGAGGAGGCCTTCGCGCCTTTGGCGCGGCTGCATCCCGGCGTCGATACCGTCATTCCGGTGGCGTTGCGGCGCTGGCGCAAGTCGCCTTTCGCGCCGGCAGTTTGGCGGGAGATCGCGGCCAATTGGCGCGCGCTTCGCGCCGCCCATTACGATCTAATCGTGGATACGCAAGGCCTGGTGAAAACCGGCTTTCTGTCGCGCATCGCGCGCGGTACGCGGCACGGCTACGACCGAGACAGTATCAAGGAACCGCTCGCCTCGAGCTGCTACGACGTGCGCCATAAGGTCAGCCGCGACCTGCACGCGGTCGAGCGCAACCGCATCCTGACCGGGCAGGCGCTCGGCTATGCGCCGCAAGGCGCGCCGGATTTCGGCCTCGACCGCGCCCGCTTTCGCGCCGCCGGTCAGCCTTACGCCGTGCTGCTGCATGCGACAGCGCAGGCGCAGAAAGAATGGCCGGTCGCCAATTGGATTGCGCTTGGGCGTCACATCGAGGCGCAAGGCCTGGAGATCGTGCTGCCGTTCGGTAATGAGCGCGAACGCGCGCGCAGCCTTGACATCGCCGCCGGTCTTTCCCGCGCAAAGGTACCGGACTTTGCGCCCCTCGACCGGGTGGCGCAGCTCGTCGGCGGCGCGCATTATGTCGTCGGCGTCGATACCGGGCTTTTGCATCTGGCGGCGGCGCTCGGCGTGCCGCTGGTCGCTATCTTTGCCGGCAGCAGGCCGGAATTGACCGGACCGGTCGGCAGCGGCCCGCTCACGGTGCTGGGCGCCCCCGGTGCGCCACCGGCGGTGGATGAGGTGATTGCGGCCGTCGCGGGCTTGCCGGGCTCGCCGTGATCCGCTCAGTTGGGACTCTGTGATCCTGGGCGATGCCCAATAGAGAATCGGCGAGGCGGCGGACTGGCCGCCTCGCGGTCAGCCATCTCAAACCGACGTGCTTGGCTTCCGCGACCACCACGCAATGGCCAACAACAGGATGG
The DNA here is from genome assembly GCA_945870035.1 of Rhizobium sp. Q54. Taxonomy (GTDB): domain Bacteria; phylum Pseudomonadota; class Alphaproteobacteria; order Rhizobiales; family Xanthobacteraceae; genus Pseudolabrys. Next base: position 17,887 of record CAMBQQ010000021.1, read on the forward strand.
CCGCGGCGACGAGGGCGATCAGCGACTCGTCGGGCACGTAGAAGGTTCTGTGCACTTCCCAGCCGAGCGGCCTGAGCACCTTGGAGAGGTCGGTATAGATGCCGGCGAGGTGGCCACCAAGCGTGCCGGTGATGCCGAGCAGGCCGGCGCCCAACAGCGCGAGCCCCGCCATGATCCAGCGACCAAGCCCGTGCCAAAGCGTTTCACCTCGCAGAATGCGCGTGACGAGCATCACGGCCCAGTACGCCGTCGTCCATACAGCGAGCACGATGTGGTTTCGGCCCATGGGAGTCGTTGTGACGGCATCCCACGGCCAAACCATCAGGCCGACCAGAATCGACAAGACTCCGGATGCGAGACCGAGCGCGAGCAGAGGCACAAGAGCCCGATCGATCGCGAGCGCGACCGGACCATCGGACAGTGCGCGCCACACGATGGCGAGAGCGGCGGTCATCCAGAGAGCAATCGGGAAGTGGACGAGAACAACGTGATAGGCGGCCATGATCAGGCTCCTTTACCGGACTTGAGAGTGGCGTTCATGGCCACAGCGAAGGCCGCGATGAGCAGAAGGCCGGCGAGCATGGTCAGCAGCCACTGCCTTCTGATCGCATCGTTGAACTCCATTTCGATGCCGTAATTGGCGAGCTCCAACTCGCCGTGACGGAACTTGACGGGAACACCGGCGCGAACCTTGTCGGCCCCCGGATGCTTGGCGCTGTTCACATGCGCCCAGCCTACCTGACCTGGATAGAACAGCGTCACGGCTTTTGCCGTTTGGTCCCACTTTGGCTCGTCGCCGTTGAATCGCACGGCGTTGATGTCGGCGTCGCGTCCGAGCCCGACAGTGAGCGGCAATGATACGTAGTGCCAGCGTCCGCCCGTCGCTTGCCGGTGGACGGCAAAGGCGACGTGATAGACTCCGCGGTCGACAAAAATCTTGTCGTCGAGACGATTGCCGGTATCCATCTTCCGTCGCAGCATTACGTCCCACGAACCGTCGGCCCAAAGAGCAGTACCGGCGACCTTGATGTCTGCGCGGGAGCCATCGCTGGCGCGGATGATACGGCGTGGCAGCGTATCACCTTCTTTCCAGGCGAAGGCCGGATCGAAGGGAGCCGCGATGTCCTCGCGCAAGGCGTGCTGCGAGTCCTGGGCGATCTTTCCGCTGACGATATCGTCCCATTTCAACGCGGTGTGACCGGCCTTGGCGGCATCGAACATCAGGCGCGGCTGTTTCTTGCCATTATCCCAGTTGGTCGTGTACGGGCCCTTGCCGGCATCGGAGAGCCGTGCCTCGCCAACGATCTGGTCGTCCGACAATTTGACCGGGTTGGAGCGGGCGGCACGCCAGTGCCAAAGGTCGAGGAAGTATCCCGCAGCGCGCTGCGCTTTCAACTCATCCTCAGGTACGACCGAGAGATAATCGTTGATGTCGCGCCGCGTTGCCGGAAGGTACTTCGTCGGCTCGTCCTGTTTCAGTTTCTTACCCAGGTAAGAATGCTCTTTGATTGCTTTGCTATCGGTCTCGTCGCTGAAGCCGGCGAGCCCCTTGCCGATAGTGATGTAGCCGCCATAGCGTGAGAACTCGGGCACGCTGCCGTCATCGACCATCATGGCAATGCGATCCTCGTGCAGTCCTTGCGGCTGCGATCCGGGCACAGCCCTGCCTTGCACCACCCATTTGCCGCCCTCGAAGCGCAACATGTCGTGGAAGATCCCAGGCTTCGGCGATGTCCAGCGATAGCGGAAGAAGATGTCCTCGCCGTTGTAGGCGGCCTGTACCGAGAGCGGGACGGTCAAGGTCTTTGGGACTGCGATATGGCGTTTGGGGTCGTCTTTTACGACGCCTGTACCATGGGTGATCCAAGCGATCCCCAGTGCGCCCACGAAAATTGCGGCCGCGGACAAGAGCAACGCTTGGGATCCTGTGCCTTTTGACATGGTTTCCTCATGGCTTTTTGTTTTGCGCCCGCAACACGACAGTACGTCACGAGCCATAGCAAAATGTAGGAGGGAACCGCAGCTTTCGGTTGATCTGAATCAATCAAACAAGGCTGCATCAGCATTGCAGCAAAGATTATCGGGCCAAATGATCAAATAAACGTGCGATGAAAAATCCAGCGCATTTTCCCGGTATCAAGATGCCGGGTTTTCGGGAGAGATCAAGCTCAAGTGTCGCTTCAGGCCGCGCAATCTTAAGCAGCACCTGCGCGCAGCAAATCGTGGACGTGAATGACGCCGACCGGTTTGCCGGCTTGAACCGCGAACAAGGCCGTGACCTTCATCGAGTTGAGAATGTCGAGCGTCTCCGAGATCAACTGATCCGGCCGCACCGTCTTCGGCGCTTTGGTCATCACGTCATCGACGCGCGCATCGAGCAGATCGTTGCGCATATGGCGGCGCAAATCGCCGTCGGTAATGATGCCGACCAGTTTGCCGGCCGCATCGGTGATGCCGACGCAGCCAAAGCCCTTGGCCGACATTTGCAAAATGGCGTCCGACATCGCGGTGCCGAGCGGCGCCAGCGGCACTTGATCGCCGGTATGCATGAAATCGCTGACCGTCTTGAGCAGCGCGCCGAGTTTGCCGCCTGGATGCAGCATGCCGAAATCGTTGGCGGTGAAGCCGTGGCTTTCCAGCAGCGCGATGGCCAGCGCATCGCCGAGCGCGAGCTGCATCAGCGATGACGTCGTCGGCGCCATGTTGTGCGGACAGGCCTCGCGCGCCTGCGGCAGCGTCAGCGTCACGTCGGCGGTCTTGCCGAGCGTCGAGTCGGCATTTGCCGTCATCGCGATCAGGCCGATGCGGAAGCGCCGCGAATAATCGGTCAGGTTTTTCAGTTCGGCGGTTTCGCCCGACCAGGACAACGCGAGAATGACGTCGCCTTTGGCGATCATGCCGAGATCGCCATGGCTGGCCTCCGCCGGATGCACGAACATGGCCGGCGTGCCGGTCGAGGCAAAAGTCGAGGCGATCTTGTGGCCGACATGGCCGGACTTGCCCATGCCGGTGACGATGACGCGGCCTTGCGCCGCGCGGATCAGGTCGACTGCCGCGGCAAACTCTGCGCCGAGCCCGTTGCGCAGCGATGTGGTGAGCGCATAGATGCCGCTGCGCTCGGCATCGAGCGTGCGCAGCGCGCTGTCGATGGCGGACTGGGCTTTATCCTGGGTCATATCCGAGCCTTAACGGGGCCGGCGGGGGCTCGCAAGCACGTTGCGAACCGCCTTGAGCACGCTGTGGACGGCGACACCGGCGGTCTGGCGGTGGCTGACCGCCTTGTTGCCCTCGGTACGGGCGCGCTGGCGGGCGTCCGCGTCGCCTTCCGGCTCGAGAATGGCGGCGACCGGGTTCAGCGGTTTCCAGTGCCACGGGCTGGTCGGGCCGAAGATCGCCACCGTCGGCGTGCCGAGCGCGGCCGAGATGTGCATCAGCCCGGAATCGTTGGTGACGGCTACGTCGGCGGCGGCCAGGGCCAGGAGGGCGTTGCGCAGGTCGGTGCCGGTCAGATCGCGCACATGTGGCCCGCCTGTGTCAGCGATCTGGCGGGCGGTCGCGGCCTCCGCCGGGCCGCCGAGCACCCAGACCGACGCGCCCTCGGCAGTCAGAAGGCGGGCCAGTTCGGCGTAGTGGCCGGCCGGCCACGCCTTGCCGGCCCCGACCGCGCCAGGCGACAAAGTGATGACCGGGCGGCCATCGGCGGCCAGGCTGCGCTGCTGCCGCCACAGCGCCAGTTCGTCGGCCGGGACCGTCAATTGGGGCAGGGGCCAGTCCGCGGGCAACTTGGCGTCCTTGGGCAGCGCCAGCGCCCCCATCTGGTCGATCATCCGCGGAAGCGCGCGCTCGCCCAAGCGCATGTCGTTGATCAGGCCGAAGCGGGCCTCGCCGGCAAAGCCGGTGCGTCGCGGAATGCCGGCCAGCCACGGCGCCAGCGCCGCCTTCCATTTGCGCGACATGACAATGGCCTGCCCGTAGCCCTCTTGCCGCAGCCGGGCCGCCAGATCCCGCTGGATCGTCCAGCCCAGCCTTTTGCGTGGCTGGTCGCTGATATGGATCTTGCGCACGCCCGGCATGTAGTCGGCGATCGGGGCGCAGAGCGTGGTGGAGACCATGTCGACCGGCCGGCCGGGATCTTCGGCGCGCAGCAGCCGCACCACCGAATGGCAGCGCACGAAGTCGCCGATCCAGACGAAGGGGACGATCAGCACCGGGCGATGATCTGAACCTTGGTTCATTTTAACCGATTTGGCCCGCTAACAGGAATGGCATAGGCCTTTGCCCGCTCCGCCCGAGCCTGTCCAGCGGCAATCTTTACCGTTCCTTGCGGCCTTTGCCTCGGCCATTTGCGCCGCCGCGCGGTCTGGGGCAAAGGTTTGCCTGCAACGGTTTAGGGGCAGGGATGATCTTGGTCACCGGCGGCGCCGGCTTTATCGGCTCGAATATCGTCGCCAGCCTCAATGAGGCCGGCCGTACCGATATCGTCGTCAACGACATCCTCGGCGACGATGGCAAATGGCGCAATCTGGCAAGGCGCCAGATCGCCGATTTCGTGCCGCCCGCAGACCTTGGTCAGTGGCTCTCCGGCCGCAAGCTGGAAGCCGTCGTCCATATGGGCGCGATTTCCGACACCACCGCCGCCGATGGCGACGCCGTGATGGAAAACAATTTCCGGCTGTCGCTGCGCTTGCTCGACTGGTGCACGCAGACGCAGACGCCGTTCATCTATGCCTCGTCGGCCGCGACCTATGGCGAAGGCGAGCAGGGCTTCAACGACGACTGGTCGCTCCCGGCACTGCGCAAGCTCAAGCCGATGAACCTGTACGGCTGGAGCAAGCATCTGTTCGATCTCGTCGTGGCCGACCGCCACGCGAAGAAGCAAAAGCTGCCGCCGCACTGGGCCGGCCTCAAATTCTTCAATGTCTACGGCCCGAACGAATACCACAAAGGCCACATGGCCAGCGTGTTGTCGAAAGTCTTCGCCGGCGCCAAGGCCGGCGAGCCGGTCAGACTGTTCAAGTCGTACCGCGACGGCATCGGCGATGGCGAGCAGCGCCGCGACTTCATCTATGTCGACGACATCGTCGCCGTGATCCGCTGGCTCATCGATACGCCGTCGGCCAATGGCATCTTCAATGTCGGTACCGGCCAGGCGGAAAGCTTCCGCGACATGATCGCAGCCATGTTCAAGGCGATGGGCCGCCCGCCCAATATCCAGTACATCGACATGCCGGAGAATATCCGCGGCCAGTACCAGTATTTCACGCAAAGCAGCATCGAGAATCTGCGCCGCGCCGGCTATAACGCCGGCTTCACGCCGCTCGACAAGGCCGTCGGGCAATACGTCACGGGCTATCTCGATCAATCAGACAAGTACCGCTGATCTTATGTTCGACTTCGACAAACATCTCACCGACCTCGGCGACCAGACGGTGCTCTGCATCGGCGATCTGATGCTCGATGAATTTGTCTATGGCAGCATCACGCGCATTTCGCCGGAAGCGCCGACGCCGGTGATCGCGGTCAAGCGCAGCGAAGTCATGGTCGGCGGCGCCGGCAATGTCGCGCGCAATCTGGTCGCGCTCGGCAGCCGCTGCATTTTCGTCGGCGTGGTCGGCGACGACGACGCCGGCAATGCGCTGACCAAAGCGCTGTCAACACACCCCTTGATCGAATTCCATCTCGCCATCGACACAAAGCGCCAGACCACGCGCAAGGTGCGCTTCGTCTCCGAGCATCACTCGGCGCATTTGTTGCGCGCCGACTGGGAAGTCGCATCCGCGATCGACGCAGCAAGCGAAGACGCCATCATTGCGCATGCCCTCAAAGCCATGCCGCGCGCCGGCAGCGTCGTTCTGTCGGACTACGCCAAGGGCGCGTTGACGCCGCGCGTCATCCGAGCCGTCATCGACGCCGCCAACAAGCTCGGCAAGCCGGTCGTGGTCGATCCGAAGGGCCGCGATTATTCGATCTATCGCGGCGCGACCTTGATCACGCCGAACCGCCAGGAACTCGCCGAAGCGACCGGCAGCAATGCGCAGACCGACGATGAAATCGCGTCGGCCGCCGCCGGTCTTGCTGTGTCGCTCAGCGCCAAGGCCGTGCTGGTCACCCGCAGCGAAGCCGGCATGACCTTGGTCGGTCATGGTGCGCCGATTCATGTGCCGGCCTATCCGGTGCGCGTGCGCGATGTTTCCGGTGCTGGCGATACGGTGGTCGCCGTGCTGTCGGCGATGCTGGCGATGAAATCGGATTTCGAATCCGCCATGCGCGCCGCCAATGCCGCCGCCGCGGTCGTCGTCGGCAAGCGCGGCACCGCGACGCTTTCCGTCGCCGAGCTGCGCTCGCGCATTCTCCCCGCCGCCTCATTGGCGCCGGAAGAAAAAATCGTGTTCGATTGGGCGTTGCTCGATGAACATCTCGACCACTGGCGCAAGCAAGGCCTGCGCATCGGCTTCACCAATGGCTGCTTCGATCTGCTGCATCCCGGCCACGTCAAACTGCTGGCCGCGGCGCGGGCGGCCTGCGACCGGCTGGTGCTCGGCCTCAATGGCGATGCCTCGGTGACGCGGCTGAAAGGCGAGGGTCGTCCGGTGCAGAACGTGCAGTCGCGCGCCGAGGTGCTCGCGGCGCTGGCCGCGGTCGATCTCGTCGTCGTGTTCGACGAGGACACACCGAAAAATCTCATCGCCCGCGTCAAGCCGACCATTCTGGTCAAAGGCGGCGATTACAAACTTGAAGACGTCGTCGGTCGTGACATCGTCGAAGCGCTCGGCGGCTCTATCGTGCTGATCGATCTCGTCGCCGGGCAATCCACCACGTCCATTGTGCAGCGGTCCCGCGCGCTGAAAGACAAATGAAAGACGCGCACTTGGCCGGAGTCTCTCTCGATCCCGAAATGCAGATGGTCGCCGCCTTCTTCGGCGACCGCAAAGGTTATTTTGTCGAGGTCGGCGCCAACGAGCCGCGCGTCCGCTCGCAGACCTGGCACCTTGAACAGGCGGGATGGACCGGCATTCTGATCGAGCCGCAGCCGGATCTGGCGCGCGAATTGCGCGCCATGCGCATGGCCAAGGTTTTCGCCGTCGCCTGTTCCGGTCCCGAACACGACGGCGGCACGCTGCCGCTGCACGTCGCCGGTCCTCTGTCGTCGCTCGATCGATCCGGCATGGCGCCGGGCGCCAATCCCGAACAGGTGATCCAGGTGCCGATCCGCACGCTCGACAGCGTGCTCGCCGAGGCCGGGGCGCCGGCGCATTTCGATTTTCTCTCCATCGACGTCGAAGGCCATGAGATCGAAGTGCTGCGCGGTTTCGACATTGCGCGCTGGCAGCCGCGGCTCATTCTGCTCGAAGATCATGTCGCCGACCTGTCGAAGCACCGTTATTTGCGCGATGCCGGCTATCGCATCGTGCGGCGTTACGAGCTTAACGGCTGGTACGTTCCCAAGGATTCATCTGTTCGCATGCGGCTCGGTGACATGTGGGAGATTGCGAGAAAGTATTATCTGGCCTTGCCGTTCCGCATGCTGCGCAACGCGTTGCGCCGGCGTCGCGGCACGATTGGTGTCGCCGGCTGAGGCCGATTCGGTTAGCATCGTCTGCCGCTTACTTCGGAAGAATCATGCCGCGCCTGTCGGTCATTATCATTGCCAAGAACGAGGCCGCCAATATCGGCGCCTGCCTCGACAGTCTGGCGTTTGCCGACGAAAAGATCGTCGTCGATTCGCACAGTAGCGACGGCACGGCTGAGATCGCGGCGGGAAAGGGCGCGCGTGTCGTGCAGCGAGAATTCAGCGGTTTCGGTCCGCAGAAGAATTTCGCGCTGTCGCTGGCGCAGGGCGATTGGGTGCTGTCGATTGACGCCGACGAACGCGTCACTCCGGAGCTGGCGGCGTCAATAGCGCGCGCCATCGATGACGCCTCGGTCGATGGCTACGCGTTGTCGCGGCTGTCCAGCTTCTGCGGCCGGGAGATGCGGCATTCCGGCTGGTATCCGGACTATGTGCTGCGCCTGTTCCGGCGCGGCAAAGCGCGTTTCACCGACGATCTGGTGCACGAACGGGTGGTCTGCGACGGCACGGTTGCGCGGCTCGATGAGGCCTTGCTGCATGCGCCGGTGTTGCGCCTGGAAGATGCGCTGTCGCGCATGGACCGCTATTCGACCTCTGGCGCGAAAATGCTTGCCGCCAAAGGCAAGCGTGTCACTTTCATGAGCGGCATCAGTCACGGCCTATGGACGTTCTTTCGCACCTATGTCTTGCAAGCGGGCTTTCTCGATGGCCGCGAAGGCTTTCTGCTGGCGGTGGCCAATGCCGAAGGTACTTATTACCGTTACATGAAGGCGTGGCTGGCGCAGCGGCGGCGGACGTGAGGGCGTTATGGCCGCGCTGATTTCCGTCATCGTCACCACCTATAACCGCGAGGACGCGCTCGCCGCGAGCTTGCGCTCGCTGCGTGGTCAGACCGACCGCGACTTCGAAGTCATCGTCGCCGATGACGGCTCCGGCCCGGCGACCGCGGCCTTGATCGATGGCGCGAAGGCGTCGATCGGCCACCGCGTCGCCCATGTCTGGCATGAGGACAAGGGCTTTCGCGCCGGCGAAATCCGCAACCGCGCCGTGCTCGCCGCGCGCGGCGATTACGTCATCTGCCTCGATGGCGATTGCATCGTAAGGCCGAATTTCGTCGCCATGCACCGCCGTCTCGCCGAGCCCGGCATGTTCGTCACCGGCAATCGTGTGTTGCTGTCGCGCGCGCTCACCGAAAGGGTTTTGTGCGACGGGTTGATGCCGGAGGCGTGGGGCTGTGCCACTTGGCTGAATGAGCGTTTTCGTGGCGGCGTCAATCGCCTGTCGGCTTTGCTGACGCTGCCGCTCGGCCCGCTGCGTGGCTTGCGCGCCAAACAATGGAAAGGCGCGCGCTCGGCCAACCTGGCCATCTGGCGGCGCGATCTGTTGACCGTCGATGGCTACGACGCCGACTACGCTGGCTGGGGCAAGGAAGATTCCGACATTGTCGTGCGCCTGCTGCGCGCCGGCATCGCCCGCAAGGACGGCAGCTTCGCCACCGGCGTCATTCATCTGTGGCACGCCGAGGCCGACCGTTCGGCGCTGCCGGAAAACGAGCGCAAGCTTGGCGAGATTCTCGACGGCGAGAGCGTGCGCGCCAGACGCGGCCTGTCGGCGTTGAAAGTCTCGCCGTCCGGCAACGCCGACGCCGGGGCCTGACGCGATGGCGTGCATCGATTTGCCACCGCGCCCGCGCATTCTGGTCATCGCGCTGCGTCGCCTCGGCGATGTGCTGCTGACCACGCCGCTGATCGCCAGCCTGCGCGCCGCCTGGCCGGAGGCGGTGATCGACGCGCTGGTGTTCGCCGATACCGCCGGCATTCTCGACGGCAACCCTGATATCAACAATGTCATTACCATGCCGGGCCGGCGCACGGTCGCGCAAAGTCTTACGCTCGCCGCCAAACTCTGGCGCGGCTACGACCTCGCCATTTCGACGCAAAGCGGCGACCGCCCGACCTTCTTTGCTTTCGTTGCCGGACGCCGCCGCGTCGCTTTGGTCGACCAAAGCTTCAAGGGCCGCGTCAAACAAAAGCTGCTCGACCGTAGTCTGATTTACGTGCCCGGCGTGCATCGCGTCGAGGAAATGCTGCGCCTTGCCGACACGCTCGGCATTGCGCGCGCGCCGCGATTGGTCGCGCCGCGCCCGCGCGACAGCGCCGATGCGCCGCATGGCGACTATGCGGTGATCCATGCCGCGCCGATGTTTCGTTACAAGCAATGGACCGCGCAGGGCTGGCGCGATCTCGCCGCTGTTCTCGCCGCGCGCGGCATGACGGTGGTGGCGACGGGCGGGCCGTCAGCCGACGAGTGCGCCTATCTTGACAGTGTGTGGAGCGGCGCGAGCGTCACGCGGCTCGACGGCAGGCTCGACTGGGCGCAATTGTCGGGACTGCTGGCCAGTGCGAACGTCTTCATCGGTCCCGATACGTCCGTCACGCATCTCGCCGCCGCCACCGGCGTGCCGACCGTCGCGCTGTTCGGTCCGACCGATCCGCGCCTGTGGGGGCCATGGCCGGCAAGCGGGCTCGATTCCGTTTGGGCCGACACCGGGAAAATGCAGCAGCGCGGCAATGTCGTACTGGTGCAGAACACATTGCCCTGCACGCCATGCCAGCTGGAAGGCTGCGAGCGGCGGCTCGACAGTTATAGTGCCTGCCTCGATGAATTGACATCGGCGCAGGTCATCGCCGCGGTCGATCAGGCGCTGCGCTCGAAGCGATAAAGCCGCAAGGCCACCAATGCGAATCCGGCGGCGAGCGCGATGGCGTCGGTCTCCAGCGACGGAAACAGAATCGTCGTTACCGCCAGCACGATCAGCGACACATTCAGCACCACGACGCGGGCGATGATGGCCGAAACCGGCAATCCGCCATCGAGCGCGCGCTGATAGAAATGACTGCGGTGCGCCTGTGTCACGTTCTCGCGCGCCAGAGCGCGGCGGAACAGAGTGACGGTGGCGTCGGCGACATAATACAGCGGCAGCAATATCGCCGCCGCCAGATAGCCATTGCCGGCGAGTAACAGCAAAAGCCAGAACAGCAGCAGGCCGATCGGCAGGCTGCCGACATCGCCGAGAAAAATCTTTGCCACCGGCCTGTTGAACGGCGCAAAGCCGAGCATGGCGCCGCATAAAGCCGCGGCGACGACGGTGCCCTCGACCGGCAATGCGCCGAGCATTGCCGCGATCAGCAAACCCGCTGTCACCGGCACGACTTCGCCGACCGTCATCCAGTCGATGCCGTCCATGAAGTTGACCAGGTTCACCAGCCAGACGCCGGCGATCAGCATCAGCGCGGCCTCCAGCCACCACGGAATTAAAGGCAACACGCGCAAATCGTCCGGCAAAATGGCGATCACCACCGCTACCGCAACGCCTTGCAGGATCAATCGTGGCAAGGCGTTCATCGGCCTTATGTCGTCGCTGACGCCGACAATGGCCAGTCCCAGCGTCGCCGCGATCAGCACGCCGAGCGTCCGCGTCGATGTCCCGATGTCCGGGACCAGGACAAACGCAAAAGCCACCGCCACGACCAGCGCCGCCATTACCGCGATGCCGCCGCCCTGCGGCGTCGGTTCGCGGTGCGAGGAACGCTGGTTCGGCCGCGCCATGACGTAGCGCGTGAGAAGCGGCCGCAACAGCATCGTCAGGACCGCACTGACGGCAAAAGCCAGCGCCAGCACCATGGCAAAGGTGAAAGCCAAATGGGCGAATTCAAGATTGATGGCGCTTCCGGTCATGGCGCCCTTCTACAGTATTTTTATCTGCAAAAAAGCGTCTAGTTGCGCTATGGGAAACGGCTTGAAGCCGCGCCCAGCGGCGGGAGATTTATGTGCAGCCGGCGGCCAAGACAACGAATTTGCCCGTTCTCGTTTATCTGGTGACGGAAGACTGGTACTTCCTGTCGCACCGCATTCCGATGGCGGTCGCTGCGCAGCGCGCCGGCTATGACGTCCATGTCGCCACCCATGTCGTCAATGGCGGCGACCGGATCAAGGCGCTCGGCTTTACGTTGCATCCGCTCAACTGGCGGCGCGGCAGCGTCAACCCGATCGATCTCATTTCCATCGTCCGCGACGTGCGCGCGCTGTACCGGCGCCTCAAGCCCGACCTGGTGCATCACGTCGCGTTGCAGCCGTCGGTCATCGGCTCGCTCGCCGCCTGGGGATTGCCGGTCACCCAGCTTAATGCCTTTGCTGGGCTGGGCTCGACCTTCACCTCGCAATCGCTGAAGTCGCGCGTCGTGCGCCCGGTGCTGAAAACCGTGCTGCGTTGGATGCTCAATCGGCGCCGCTCGGCGGCTTTGGTGCAGAACGGCGACGACCGCGACGCCATCACCGCCATCGGCGTCGACGCCGCGCGTGTGTTCCTTATTCCCGGCTCTGGCGTCGATGTCGATGTGCTGACACCCTTGCCGGAACCGGACGGCCAAGTGACGCTTGGCTATGTCGGCCGCCTGCTCGAGGACAAGGGCCTGCGCAGCCTGATCGCCGCGCACGATCTGCTGACCCAGCGCGGCGTCACTGTGCAGCTGTTGATCGCCGGGCAGACCGATCCGGCCAATCCGGCCTCGATCCCGGACGCCGAAATCGAGTCGTGGAAGGCGAGGGCGAACGTCACTTTGCTCGGCCATGTGAATGATGTGCGCGACGTCTGGGCCAAGGCGCATATTGCCGTGCTGCCGTCGCGGCGCGAGGGCCTGCCCAAGAGCCTCTTGGAAGCCGCCGCCTGCGGCCGGCCGATGATCGCCAGTGACGTGCCCGGCTGCCGCGAGATTGCCCGCCACGGCGTCAACGGCCTTTTGGTGCCGGCCGACGACGCCACGGCTTTGGCCGTTGCCATTGAAAAACTGGCCGGCGACCCGGCATTACGCCGCCAATACGGCGCGGCCGGGCGGCATCTCGTCGAAACCGAGTTTTCCAGCGAACGGATCGGCGGCAAGACGGTGGCGCTCTATGACGGGCTGCTGGGCCGCACGCTTGCCGGCGCGGGCCTTTGACGGCTAAAGACGCCTCCATCGGCCAACAGGGCAGGCTTGTGGACAGGAATTGATGGCGCACGGACGTAAGATCGCGGTGATTGGGCTGGGCTATGTCGGGCTGCCGGTGGCGGTGTCGTTCGCCCGCGCCGGCGTGCCGGTGGTTGGCTTTGACATTAATGCCGCCCGCATTGCCGAGTTGAAATCCGGTTATGATCGCACCCGCGAAGTCGAGCCGGCCGAACTGGCGCAGCCGACGCTCACTTACACCGGCGATCCGGCGGCGCTGAAATCCTGCGACTTCTACATCGTCACCGTGCCGACGCCGATCGACGCCGAGCGCCGTCCCGATCTCGGCGCCATGCTCGGCGCCTCGAAGACGGTCGGCGCCGTGCTCAAGCGCGGCGACATTGTCGTTTATGAATCGACCGTCTATCCCGGCGCCTGCGAGGAAGACTGCCTGCCGGTGCTGGAGCAAGTCTCCGGCCTGAAAGCGGGCAGCGACTTCACCATCGGCTATTCGCCGGAGCGCATCAATCCGGGCGACAAGCAGCATCGCTTCGAGACCATCATGAAGGTGGTCGCCGGGCAGGATGCCCGCACGCTCGACATCGTCGCCGATGTTTACGGCTCGGTGGTCACCGCCGGCATTCACCGCGCGCCGTCGATCAAGGTCGCCGAGGCCGCCAAGGTGATCGAGAACACGCAGCGCGATCTCAACATCGCCTTCATGAACGAACTCTCCGCGGTCTTCGCCACGCTCGGCATCGACACCGGCGACGTGCTCGCCGCCGCCGGCACCAAATGGAATTTCCTCAAATACGAGCCGGGCCTGGTTGGCGGCCACTGCATCGGCGTCGATCCGTATTATCTGACCTACCGCGCCGAGAAGGCCGGCTATCGGCCGGAGATCATTCTCGCCGGCCGCCATATCAATGACGGCATGGGCGGGCGCGTCGCCGCTGAATGCCTGCGCGCGCTCAAAGCGCGCGGCGTCGAGAACGGCACCGTCACCATTCTCGGCATGACCTTTAAGGAAAACGTGCCGGACATCCGCAACACCAAAGTCATCGACATTGCCGAAGCGTTGACGCGCGCCGGAGTCGCCGTGCAGGTGCACGATGCGGTGGCGCTGCCCGAAGAGGCGGCGCATGAGTATCGGATGACGCTGTCTCCGCTGGACAAGCTCAAGCCCGCCGACGCCGTCATTCTCGCCGTCGCGCACAAGGAGTATGTTGCCGGCGGCTGGCCTTATATGACAAAGCTGCTCAAGGACGGGCAGGGCGCCGTGCTCGACGTCAAGTCGAAGCTCGATCGCGCGACGCAGCCGAAGGAGATCGACCTGTGGCGGCTGTAGCACCCGTTCTCGTCACCGGCGCCGCCGGTTTCATCGGCTATCATGTCTCGCGCCGCTTGCTCGAAGGTGGCCGCGCGGTCATCGGCATCGACAATCTCAACAGCTATTACGATCCGAAGCTGAAGGACGCGCGCCTCGCTGAACTCGCAAAATTTCCCGGCTTCCGCTTCATCAAGCTCGACCTCGCCGACCGCGCCGGCATGGCCGCGTTGTTTGCCGAGCACAAATTCGCCCATGTCGTGCATCTCGCGGCGCAGGCCGGCGTGCGCTACTCGATTGTCGATCCGCATGCCTATATCGATTCAAACCTGGTCGGCTTCACCAACATCCTCGAAGGCTGCCGCCACAATGGCTGCCGGCATCTTCTCTATGCCTCGTCGTCGTCGGTTTACGGCAACAACACGCGGATGCCGTTCTCGACGCACGACAATGTCGATCATCCGCTGAGCCTGTATGGTGCGACCAAGAAGGCCAACGAGGCGATGGCGCATTCCTATTCGCATCTGTTCAATCTGCCGACCACGGGACTTCGTTTCTTCACCGTCTATGGCCCGTGGGGCCGTCCCGACATGGCGATGTGGATATTCGCCAAGGCGATTGCCGCAGGCCAGCCGATCAGACTGTTCAATCACGGCAAGATGCAGCGCGATTTTACCTATGTCGATGACGTGGTCGAATCGATCGAGCGTCTGGTCGACAAGCCGCCCAGCGGCAATCCGGCCTATGACGGCAACAGCCCCGATCCGGCCTCAAGCAGCGCGCCGTGGCGCGTCTACAATATCGGCAACAACAATCCGGTCGAACTGCTCGAGGTTGTCGAGCTTCTGGAAAAATCGATCGGCAAAAAGGCGATCCGCGAACTGGCGCCGATGCAGCCCGGCGACGTGCCGGCGACCTATGCCAATGTCGATGACCTGATGCGCGACGCCGATTTCCGGCCCTCGACGCCGATCGCCGACGGCATTGCCCGGTTTATCGACTGGTATCGCGCCTATCACCGGCTTTGACCCGCGGCTCCGGCAGTCTGGAACCGCTTTAAGCATGTCCGTTTACCTGTAACGCTATGAATCAAAACGTGTTCATGAGCAGTCCAGGCGCGGTCGCCTTGGCGTGAGTCGCATGCTAGGTGACGGCGGGGGTCCGGGCTGCATGGCTCGGCTATTGGGGTTCAGACGGCCGATGACACAGAATTCGAATGTGAATGCGGAGCGCACCTTGCGCGTCGGCGTGGTTGGCGTCGGCGTCATGGGCTCCAACCATGCCCGCGTGTTTGCCGGACTGCCCGGCGTCGAACTGGTCGGCGTCGCCGATCCCGACAAGAAGCAGACCGATTTCGTCGCGCGCACGCTTGGCTGCGCCGCGCTCGGCACCGTCGAGGAACTGCTCGATCTCGGCGTCGATGCCATCACCGTCGCCGCGCCAACGCATCTGCACCGCGACGTAGCGCTCGCCTGCATCGCGCGCGGCGTCCACGTCCTCGTCGAAAAACCGATTGCCTCCACGGTCGAAGAGGGCAACGAAATCATCGACGCCGCGCGCGAGGCCGGCGTCACTCTGATGATCGGCCATGTCGAGCGCTTCAATCCGGCGGTCGAGGCGATCAAGGAAGCGGTCCGCAACGAGGACATTCTCTCCATCGCCATCACCCGCGTCGGCCCGTTTCCGCCGCGCATGTCGAATGTCGGCGTCGTCATCGATCTCGCCGTGCACGACATCGACCTGATCCGCTATTTCACCGACAGCGATATCGTCGAGGTGCAGCCGCAACTGTCCAGCGCCGTCGCCGAACGCGAGGACATCGCGCTCTTGCAATTCCGTACCGCCTCCGGTGTCTTGGCGCATATCAACACCAACTGGCTGACGCCGTTCAAGGCGCGCCAGGTCACGGTGGCGACGCGCGGCAAATATGTCATGGGCGATCTGCTGACGCGCCAGGTTACCGAATGCTTCGGCTTCCAGCCCGATGGCAGCTATTCGATGCGCCATCTCTCGGTCGGTCATGCCGAGCCGCTGCGCTCGGAGTTGTTGGCCTTCCTCAGCGCGGTGCGCACCGGTGCCGCGCCTGCCGTCACCGGCGAGCAGGGCGTCACCAGTCTGCGCATCGCCATCCAGTGCCTCACCGATCGTCCGCCGGCGGTGGCGCCGGCCAAGCACAAAGCGCCGCGCGTCGTCGCCGGCTGATCTTCAAGAACGGATTCCGCAATGAACGCCCGCACTGAACTGCCGCCGATTCCGTTCATCGATCTGGCCGCGCAGCGGCAACGGTTGAAGCCGGCCGTCGACGTTGCGGTGATGAAGGTGCTCGATCACTGCCAGTTCATCATGGGCCCGGAAGTGCGCGCCTTCGAGGCGGAGCTGGCCGCCTTCTGCGGCGCCAAACATGTCGTCACCTGCGCCAGCGGCACCGACGCTTTGGTGCTGGCGTTGCGCGCCTTCGGCATCGGTCCGGGCGACGCGGTGATCTGCCCGTCCTTCACGTTCTGCGCCACCGCGGAAGTCGCGGTGCTGGTCGGCGCCACGCCGGTATTTGTCGATGTCGATCCGGTCACCTTCAACATCGATGCCTCAGGCATCGCCGGCGCGGTCGAGACCGCGAAAGCCGCCGGCCTTGTGCCCAAGGCTGTCATTCCCGTCGACCTGTTCGGTCTTGCCGCCGATCACGGCGCGGTCGCCGCCGCCGCCAAGGCGCATGGCCTGATGGTGCTGGACGACGCCGCGCAAGGCTTCGGCGCCATGATCGACAATCGCCGCCTCGGTACTTTCGGCCACGCCACCGCGACCAGTTTCTTTCCGGCCAAGCCGCTCGGCTGCTACGGCGACGGTGGCGCGGTGATGACCGACGACGACACACTCGCCGATCTGATGCGCTCGATCCGCGTGCATGGCGCCGGCAGCGACCGCTACGACAATGTCCGCATCGGTCTGGCCTCGCGCCTCGACACCATCCAGGCCGCGGTGCTGATCGAGAAGCTGAAGATTTTTCCCGACGAGATCGAGGCGCGCAACGTCGTCGCCCGCCGTTATGCCGAGGGCCTGGGCGATCTCATCAAGGTGCCGACGGTGCCGGCAGGTTCGACCTCGGTATGGGCGCAGTACACGATCCGTTTGAAACCCGGCACGCGCGATGCGTTTGCCGCCGCGCTGAAGGCCGACGGCATTCCGACCGCGATTTATTATCCGATCCCGCTGCATTTGCAGCAGGCCTACAAGCAGTATCCGGTAGGCTTAGGCGGCGTCGGCAACAGCGAGAAGCTCGCCGCCGAGGTCATCAGCCTGCCGATGCATCCTTATCTCGACGAGCCAACGCAGGCGCGCATTATCGACAGCGTGCGCCGCGCGCTTAGAGCCTGAAGCTGCGCTTGAGGCGGGCGGCAGCGCGCCGCGCCGCCGCGCCGGCATCGTAAAAGAAATCGTAGACCAACGCCGTGCCGCGCAGCCGCAGCAGGCGCGCGCCCGCAACCTTGCGCCGGTTGACGTAAAGCGCGTCGCCCCAGCCATGCGCGGTCATGCGCAAGGTCAGCCTGACAAAGCCGCGCGCCGCCATGAACCTGTCGATGTCGGGCAGTAAAGCGCAGCCGCGGTAAAGCTCTCGGCTGTTCACTTCGAGATAGGCCCAGGTGACGCGGTCCAGCCAGTCGCCGAGGCCGATGAGGGCGCGCAACTCCGCGCCCTGAATATCGACATTGATGAAATCGAAGCGCGCTTCGGCCGGCAGGATCGTATCGAGCCGGCTCGTTTGCATCTGGCCGCCGTCGGAAAACGCGATGCCGGGATGCGCCGTCAGATGCGAGCGTGGCTGCAGCAGCGAAGACGATTGCCCGTTGTCGGCGCGAAACAGCTCGACCGCGTCGCCGTCGCGGTCCCAGCACGCCGCTTCGATGACCGGATTGTCCGGGTCGCCCTTGAAATTCCGGCGCAACGCCGCCGCCTTGTCCGGCAGCATTTCGACCCAGATAACCGGGCCCCAATGGTGGCGGCGGTAGTCCTCGGCTTCCTCGGCGTCATGCGCGCCGACATGCAGCACGCCATTGGCCTTGACGGCAAACCGCGCGCTCAAATCGGCCACGGGGATCAGCATGTTGGGCCTTCGCCTCAGCGCCGCTTATAAACATCCTCGATGCGCTCGATGTCGTCTTCGCCGAGATAGCTGCCGGTCTGCACCTCGATCAGTTCGAGCGGGATCTTGCCCTTGTTGGCGAGGCGATGGATGCAGCCGATCGGCAGATAGACCGATTCATTCTCATGCACTTGTTTGATTTCGTCGCCGATGGTGACCTCGGCCGTGCCGCTGACGACGATCCAGTGCTCGGAGCGGTGGCGGTGTCTCTGCAACGACAGGATGCCGCCGGGAATGACGACGATGCGCTTGACCTGAAAGCGCGCGCCCATGTCGATCGACTCGTAATAGCCCCACGGCCGGTGGCCGCGCTTGTGGTCGACCGCCTCGGCGCGCTTGGCCGTCTTCAATTTGGCGACCAGCTCCTTGACCTCCTGCGAGCGCGCGCGCGGCACCACCATCACCGCATCCGAGGTCGAGACCACCACCATGTCCTTGACGCCGATCAAGGTTGTCAGCTTGCCATCGGAATGCACGACGCAATCGGTCGTATCCATGGCGATGACCGGGCCTTGCAGTACATTGCCTTGTTTGTCGCGCGGCGTGATATCGAACAAGGCATCCCAACTGCCGATGTCGGACCAGCGGAAGTCGCCGGCGATGACGGCGGCGCGATCGGTCTTTTCCATCACCGCATAGTCGATCGACTTCTGCGGCGCGCGCGCGAAACTCTTTTCCTCGAGCCGTAAAAAGCCGAGATCGTTGGTCGCGTTGGCGACAGCCGCCTCGATGGCGTTCGCCATCTCCGGCTCCATGCGGCGGATTTCGGCGAGCAGCACGTCGGCGCGAAACAGGAAGTTGCCGGAATTCCACAAATAGCCGTCGCGCACATAACCGGCCGCCGTCGGTGCATCCGGTTTCTCGACGAATTTTGTCACCGCGCGCACGCCGCTTGAGCCGATCGCTTCGCCCGGCAGGATATAGCCGTAGCTGGTCTTCGGCTCGGTCGGCTTGATGCCGAAGGTGACGATCTTGCCGGCTTCGGCCGCTTCGCGGCCCGCCAGGCACGTCGCGCGGAAATTATCGACGTCGAGGATGATGTGGTCGGCGGCCAGCGCCAGCACCACCGCATTCGGATCGCGCGCCAGCGCTACCGCCGTAGCCGCGGCAATGGCCGGCGCCGAATCGCGGCGCAGCGGTTCGATCACCACCGTGGCGTCGACGCCGATCTCCTCGGCCTGGCGGCGGGCGAAAAAATGAAAATTCGGCCCGGTGATGACGATCGGCGCTGCAAACATCGGGTTGGCGACGCGGCTCAAGGTCTCCTGATAGGTCGAGCGCTCGCCGACCAGCGGCAGGAACTGCTTGGGCAGGGCGTCGCGCGACACCGGCCACAGCCTGGTCCCGGCACCGCCGGCCAGCAGAATGGGAATGATAGGCGAGGGCATCGTCAGAGGGCACCGGTTGGACGAGAAGGGACGGGCGGTCGGGTCGCTCTATGTTTGTGCCGGGAATCGTCCTAATGCAGAGACCGTGGACTTTACCGGCAGCGGCCGGCTGCCGTTAAGTCCATTTATACACAGCGATTTCGCCCTGACCACAAGCCCCTTTGCCCCGATGATCAAGCGCATCCTCACGGTCGGCGGTTTTACCCTGCTCTCGCGGGTGACCGGCTTTGTCCGCGACATCATCCTCGCCGCCGTCTTGGGCGCGGGGCCGGTGGCGGATGCCTTCTTCGTGGCGCTGCGCCTGCCCAACCATTTCCGCGCCATCTTCGCCGAGGGCGCGTTCAACGCCGCTTTCGTGCCGGCCTATGCACGCATCCGCGAGCAGGGCGGCGAGCAGCGCGCCGGGCTGTTCGCCGACCGCATCTTCACGCTGCTGCTGGCGAGCCAGGTCGTGCTGCTGGCGGTGGCCTTGCTGTTCACGCCGGCGGTGATCGAACTGTTGGCGCCGGGCTTTACCGACGATCCGGTGCGCTATCCGCTGGCGGTCGATCTCACCCGCATCACGTTTCCCTATTTGCTGCTTATCACTTTAGTGACGCTCTATGGCGGCATCCTCAATGCGTTGCAGCGTTTCGCCGCGGCGGCGGCGGCACCGATCCTGTTGAACATGTCGTTGATCGTCGCGCTGAGCCTCGCCGCCTTCTTCCCGACGGCCGGACACGCCGCCGCCTGGGGCGTGCTGCTGGCCGGCGTGCTTGAATTCTTTCTGGTCGCCGGCGACGCCTGGCGCGTCAACGTGCTCGCCGCCTTCCGCTGGCCGCAACTCGATCAGGACGTGCGCAAGTTCTTCCGCGCGCTCGGCCCCGCGGTAGTCGGCTCGGCCGGCGTGCAACTCGCTTTATTCGCGGACACCATCATCGCCAGCTTCCTCGCCACCGGCGCGGTGTCCGCATTGTATTACGCCGACCGCATCAACCAGTTGCCGATCGGCGTTATCGGCATTGCCGCCGGCACGGTGATCCTGCCGGAAATGGCGCGCCGCTTCGCCGCCGGCGACGAGGCCGGCGCCTTGCATGCACAGAACCGCGCCGTCGAATTCACGCTGCTGCTGTCGATTCCCTGCATCGCCGCTTTCTTTGTCGTGCCTGAATTGATCATGCGCGCTTTGTTCATGCGCGGCGCGTTCACTCCGGCGGATGCCATCGCTTCCGGCCAAACGCTCGCCGCTTACGCATTCGGCCTATTACCTTTCGTTTTGATCCGCAGCACGGTGGCGACCTTCTTTGCCCGCGGCGACACCAAGACACCGGTGATCGCGGCGCTGATCGCCGCCGCCGTCAATATCGGCTTCAAGATTTTGCTGATGGGCCCGCTCGCCCAGGTTGGCCTCGCGCTGGCGACCTCGATCGGCGCCTGGATCAATCTCCTGCTGGTGATCTGGTTCGCGCACCGTGCCGGTTTATTGAGCATCGATGCGCGGCTGCGCGCGTCGGCGCTTAAATTGCTGGTGGTCGGTGTGTCGCTGGCGCTGGTCTTGTGGCTGTGCAAGGCGCCGGTCGCCGGCCTGTTCGCTGGATGGGACCGCTTGCGCGACGAGGCGACGTTGGGCGTGCTCGCCGCGATCGGCTTTGTCCTGTATGGCGGTGCTGTCATCGTCCTGTTCGGCCGCGGCTGGCTGGCCGCTTTCAAGGCGAAAACGCGCCCATAAGACGCGTCCAAGTGCGCGCCTGGCGGTAGACATAACTGGCCTTGGCCGCTATCTCACTGGCTTCCATTTAGCGGTCCCCCAGGGTGCGCATGATTTCCCGAATCGAAGCTAACTCATTGGTAATCCGCTACAGCGCCGTCTGCGCCTTCGCCGCTTTGCTCGCCGGTTGCGGCGATGCCCCGAAACAGCAGGCCGCGCCGCCACCGCCGGCCGTGACGGTATCCGAGCCCACCAAGCGGACCGTGTCCGATTTCGACGAATATGTCGGCCGCTTCGTCGCGGTCAATTCCGTCGAGGTGCGCTCCCGCGTCTCCGGTTACCTCGAAGGTGTGCATTTCAAGGATGGTCAGCTCGTCAAGCAGGGCGACCTCCTGTTCACCATCGACAAGCGCCCGTTCCAGAACGCCGCCGAGCAGGCGCGCGCCGCGGTAACGCAGACCAAATCGAATCTGGCTTTTACCACCGCCGATTTCGAGCGCGGCCAGCAACTGGTCAAGGAAAAGACCATCACCGAGCAGACCTTCGAGCAGCGCTCGCAGGCCTACCGCAATGCGCAGGCCGCGGTCAGCGCCGCCGAAGCGGCGCTGCGCACGTCGCAGCTCGATCTCGAATTCACCGAACTGAAAGCGCCGATCGACGGCCGCATCGGCGACCGCCGCGTATCGCCGGGCAATCTGGTTACCGGCGGCGCCGGCGGCAACACGACCCTGCTTGCAACGATTGTCTCCACCGACCCAATCCGTTTCGAATTCACCTTCGATGAAGCGTCCTATCTGCGCTACGAACGGGCCTCGAAAAAGAATGATGTCGAGGACATTGCCAGTCGCGGCGCCGGCGTCGAGGTGTCGCTCAAGCTGATCGACGAGCCCGACTTCATCCACAAAGGCAAAATGGATTTCGTCGACAACGTCATCGAACGCACGACCGGCACCATTCGTGGCCGCGCCAGTTTCAGCAATGCCAATGGCGTGTTCACGCCCGGCATGTTCGCTCGCGTGCGCGTGCCGGCCTCGACGCCTTACGAAGCGCTGCTGGTGCCGGACAGCGCCATCGGCAGCGAGCAGATCCGCAAATTCGTGCTGGTGGTCGATGGCGAGAATACCGCGCGCACCAAATACGTGACGCTCGGCCCGCTCGACGGCGCTTTGCGCGTCATCAAGAGCGGCCTCGTGCCGACCGATAAGGTCGTCATCAACGGCATGGCGCGGGTGCGCGCCGGCCAAAAGGTCACGCCGCAAGCGCCGGCGCCAGCTCCCGCGCCGGGCGGCGCTCCCGCCGCACCCGCGAAGTAGGCCTTCATGCGTATCTCGCATTTCTTCATCGACCGGCCGATCTTCGCTTCGGTGATTGCCATCGTCATCATCATTCTCGGTGGCGTCGGCTTCACGCGCCTGCCGGTCGCGCAATATCCGGAAATCGCACCGCCGACCATCAACGTCTCCGGCCAGTATCCCGGCGCGTCGTCCGAATCCGTCGCCGAAACCGTGGTCGCGCCGATCGAGCAGCAGATCAACGGCGTCGAGGGCATGATCTACATCTCCTCGAATTCGAACGCCGACGGCCGCTTCTCCATCGCCGTCACCTTCGAAATCGGCACCAATCTCGACACCGCGCAGGTCCAGGTGCAGAACCGCGTCGGCATTGCGCAACCGCGCCTGCCGCAGGCGGTGCAGCAGGTCGGCGTCACGGTGACCAAGAGTTCGCCCGACATTCTCATGCTGGTGAACCTGTATTCGCCGGACAAGTCGCGTGACGCATTGTTCATTTCCAACTACGCCAATATCCAGATCAAGGATGCGTTGACCCGGGTCGATGGCGTCGGCTCGATCACCGTGTTCGGCAGCCGCGACTACGCCATGCAGATCTGGCTCGATCCGGACCGGCTGCAATCGCTCAATCTGACCGCGACCGACGTGACGCAGGCCTTGCAGGCGCAGAACCTCCAGGTCGCTTCCGGCGTCCTCAATCAGCCGCCGGTGCCGAACCAGCTTGCCTTTCAGATCGCGGTGCGCACGCTCGGCCGCCTGTCGACGCCGGAAGAGTTCGGCAACATCGTCGTCAAGCAGGTTGGCAATGCCGTGGTGCGCCTGCGCGACGTCGCCAAGATTCAATTGATCGCGCAGGATTATTCGTCGAACTCCTATCTCAACGACGACCCGTCGGTGGCGCTGGCGGTGTTCCAGCGGCCCGGGTCGAACGCGCTGACGACCGGCGACGGCATCAAGAAAACCGTCGAGGCGATGTCGAAGGATTTTCCCGCCGGGCTGAAATACGGCATTCTCTATAACCCGACCGAGTTCATCCAGCAGTCGGTCAACGCCGTGATCGAGACTATCTTCGAGGCGGTGTTGCTGGTCGTTCTGGTCATCATCCTGTTTTTGCAGACATGGCGCGCCGCGGTCATTCCGCTGCTGGCGATTCCGATCTCGTTGATCGGCACCTTCTTCGCCATGACCTTGTTCGGTTTCTCGCTCAACAATTTGTCGCTCTTTGGTCTTGTCCTGGCGATCGGCATTGTCGTCGATGACGCCATCGTCGTGGTCGAGAATGTCGAGCGCAACATCGCCGCCGGCCTTAGTCCGCGCGACGCGGCCCGCCGCACCATGGACGAAGTCGGCACCGCGCTGATCTCGATCGTGCTGGTGTTGTGCGCGGTGTTCGTGCCGACCACCTTCATCACCGGCATTTCCGGCCAGTTCTATCGCCAGTTCGCGCTGACGATTACCAGCGCCACGCTGATTTCGCTGCTCGTGTCGCTCACTCTGTCGCCGGCGATGTGCGCGCTGCTGTTGAAGCCGCATGACAAGGGCCACAAGGACAAGTGGTGGGAAAAGCCGATTCACGGCTTCTTCCGGCTGTTCAATCGCGGCTTCGACGGCTTCGCGCGCGGCTATGGCTTCATTGCCGGCAAGGTCGTGCGTTTTGTCCTGATCATGCTGGTGCTCTATGTCGGCATTCTGGCGCTCGGCCTCAACGAATTCCGCAAGACGCCGCAAGGCTTCATCCCGCAGATCGACCGCGGCATTCTCATCGTCGCCGCTCAATTGCCGCCGGGCTCGTCGCTGGCGCGCGCCGACGCGGTGATGCGCCGCGCTTCCGAACTGGTGCGCGCAACGCCGGGCGTGGCGCACGCCATCAATATCGTCGGCTTCTCCGGCGCCAGCTTCTCGACCGCGCCGAATGCCGGCGCCATGTTCGTCGTGCTCGAACCCTTCGCCGCGCGCAGCGGCGATCCTAGGAAGACCGCGGCGGCGATCCAGGGCGCGCTGTTCGGCAAGCTCGGCGCCATCCAGGACGCCTTCATGGTGGTCGTGCTGCCGCCGCCGGTGCCCGGCATCGGCAATGCCGGCGGCTTCCGTATGATGATCGAGGATCGTAGCGGCGCGGGTCCGCTGGCGATGCAAGGCGCGGTCGGCGCGATGATGGGCCGCGCCGCGACGACGCCGGGCCTACGACAGGTGTTCTCGCTCTACGAGACGGCGACGCCGCAACTGTTCCTCGACATCGACCGCACCAAGGCGCAACTGCTCGGCATCAACATCGCCGACGTCTTCAGCGCCTTGCAGGTCTATATCGGCTCGGCCTATGTCAACGACTTCAACCTGCTCGGACGCACCTTCCGTGTCCAGGCGCAGGCCGGAGCCGAATTCCGTCTCGAGCCGAAGGATGTCCTGGCGCTGCGCGTGCGCAACACATCGGGCGAAACCGTGCCGCTCGGCTCGTTCACCACCGTGCGCGACATCTCCGGCCCGTATCGCCTGCCGCGCTACAATCTCTATCCGGCCGCCGAACTCGACGGCAATGCCGCGCCCGGTTACTCGCAAGGGCAGGGCATCCAGATCATGCAGAAGCTTGCGGCCGAAACCTTGCCGGCCGGCTTCTCCTACGAATGGACCACCTTGGCGTTCCAGCAATTGCGCGCCGGCAACACCGCGTTCTTCGCCTTCGGCCTCGGCGTCGTCTTCGTGTTTCTGGTGCTGGCGGCGCAGTATGAAAGCCTGACATTGCCGCTTGCCGTCATTCTGATCGTGCCGATGTGCCTGGTCGCGGCCATTGTCGGCGTCATTTTGCGTGGCCAGGACAACAACATCCTGACGCAAGTCGGCTTTATAGTGCTGATTGCGCTGGCGGCGAAGAATGCGATTCTCATCGTCGAATTCGCCAAGCAGCTCGAAGACCGGGGCCGCAGCCGGGCCGATGCCGCGGTCGAGGCGGCGCGGCTGCGCCTGCGCCCGATCGTCATGACCTCGCTTGCCTTCGTGCTCGGCGTTGCGCCTCTGGTCTGGGCCACCGGCGCCGGCGCGGAGCTGCGCTCGGCTCTCGGCACCGCGGTATTTTCCGGTATGATCGGTGTCACTTTGTTCGGCCTGATCTTCACGCCGGTATTCTATGTCGTGGCCCGCTGGCTGGCGGCGCGCTTTTCTCGCAAGCCGGCCATTCAGCCGGCCGAATAATTCGGAGACGTGACAATGGCCGCGATGAAATTCGGATTCGGTCAGGCGCTCACCCGCAAGGAAGACGACCCGCTGCTGCGCGGCCAGGGCCAGTATGTTGCCGACATTTCCCCGCAAGGCGCGCTGCACGCCGTGGTGCTGCGCTCGACGCGTGCGCATGCCAATTTCAGCATTGGCGATCTTGCCGCCATCAAGAAAATGAAGGGCGTGCGGCTGGTGCTGACTGGCGCCGACACCGGCAATCTCGGTCCGCTGCCGACGCCCGGCGTGCTCGCCGGTGTCGATATCGACGTGCCGCATTATCCCATTCTCGCGCTCGATATCGTTCGTCATGTCGGCGACGCCATCGCCTTCGTCGTCGCCGATACTTTGGAGCAGGCGAAAGACGCCGCTGAGGCGA
Organism: Rhizobium sp. Q54; assembly: GCA_945870035.1. GTDB lineage: Bacteria > Pseudomonadota > Alphaproteobacteria > Rhizobiales > Xanthobacteraceae > Pseudolabrys. The sequence goes on from CAMBQQ010000021.1 coordinate 43,857, forward strand.
TCGCGGTCGATTACAAGCCGCTGCCGCATGTCATCGGCGCCATCGCCGCGTTGAAGCCCGGTGCGCCGCAGGTCTGGGCCGACCGGCCCAATCTCGCTTTCGAGACGACGGCGGGCGACGAGGCCGCAACTAAAAATGCCTTCGCTTCCGCGGCGCGCACTATTTCGACGACGATCATCAACCAGCGCCTTGTCACCAACTACATGGATACGCGCGGCGTCATCGCCGAATACGATGGCGAGCGTTACACGCTCACCCTCGGCAGCCAGGGCAGCCACATCATCCGCGACATCATTTGCGGCGACGTGCTCAAGCTGCCGCTCGATAGAATGCGCGTCATCACGCCGGATGTCGGCGGCGGCTTCGGCACCAAATTGTTTCCGTACCGCGAATACGCGCTTGCCGCTGTCGCGGCGGAAAAAACCCGCAAGCCGGTGAAATGGGTTTGCGACCGCAGCGAACATTTCCTCGGCGACAGCCATGGCCGCGATAACATCTCGACCGCGACATTGGCCATCGATGACAAGGGCAAGTTCCTCGCGCTCGACATCGATATCGTCGCCGACATGGGCGCGTATCTGTCGTGCTACGCGCCTTACATTCCGTGGCTTGGCGTCGGCATGGCGACCGGGCCTTACGGCATCCCGGTGGCGCATATCCGTCTGCGCGCCGCTTACACCAACACCGTGCCGGTCGATGCCTATCGCGGCGCCGGCCGCCCGGAGGCGTCGTATCTCATCGAGCGCGCGGTCGATACCGTGGCGCGCGAACTGGGCATGACGCAGGACGCCATCCGCCGCAAAAATCTCATCAAGCCGAAGGCGCTGCCCTACACGACGCCGACCGGTAAGACCTACGATAGCGGCGACTTTGCCGGCACCATGGCGCGCGCCCAGGAACTGATCGACTGGCCCGGCTTTGCCAAGCGCGCGACGCAATCGAAGCGTGCCGGCAAGTTGCGCGGTATCGGTATCGGCACATATGTCGAGGCCTGCGGCGCCAACGGCCCGGAGACCGCGCATGTGACGCTCGACCGCGATGGCGGCGTCACTGTGTTGATCGGCTCGCAATCGACGGGCCAAGGCCACCAGACCTCCTACGCGCAGCTTGTCGCCGAACGTCTCGATCTGCCGCCGGAGCGCGTGCGCGTCATCCAGGGCGACACCGACAGGATCAAGTCCGGCGCCGGCACCGGCGGTTCCAGCTCGATTCCGGTCGGCGGCGTTTCGGTTGATCGCGCGTCAACGACACTGGCCGGACAGCTCAAGGAACTGGCCGCCGATGCGCTCGAGGCCTCCGCCGGCGACATGGAAATTGCCGGCGGCGCGATCAAGGTCGTTGGCACCGACAAGTCCATCTCGTTCGCTGACTTGGCCGCGCATCCCAAGGCGACGCCGGAGAAGCTCTCCGCGTCGAAGGATTTCGCTACCGACCTGCCGACCTTCCCGAACGGCACCCATATCGCCGAGATCGAGATCGATCCGGAAACCGGCGCCACCGAGATTCTCAAATATGTTGTCGTTGACGATTTTGGCGCGACCCTCAATCCGCTGCTGCTCGCCGGCCAGGTCCATGGCGGGCTGGTGCAGGGCATCGGCCAGGCCTTGATGGAAGACACGGTCTACGACGAGGCGTCGGGACAACTCCTGAGCGCGAGCTTCATGGATTACGCCATGCCGCGCGCCAACGGCTCGCCGTTTTTCGTCTTCGAAACCCGCAACACGCCGTGCAAGAACAACCCGCTTGGCGTCAAGGGCGCGGGCGAAGCCGGCGCCATCGGTTCGTGCCCCGCGGTCATACACGCGGTGATCGACGCCCTCGACCGCGCCTATGGCATCCGCCACATCGACATGCCGGCGACTCCGCAGAAGATCTGGGCGCTGATCCAGCAGAAGCGCAAGGCGAGCGCGGCCTAGCGTTACTTCACCTTCTTCGTCACCGTCGTCGGCAAAGGCGGCAACGCCTTGAGGTAGGCCGCGATCGCTTCGCGGTCCTCGTCCCGCATCTTGCCAGTGCTGTTGCGGACGACCTCGCCCATTTCGCCGCTGAATGTGCCGCCCTCAGGCAGCGTGCCGGTCTCCAGCGCATCGACGATATCGGCGGCCGACCAGTCGGCGAGGCCGGTCTTGTCCGGCGTCAGGTTTGACGCGACCAGATCGCCGACCGGCATGCGCGCGCCGGACAGCCATTGCTTGCGCTCGAGCCCGCCGAGCATGTCGCGTGGCGTGTGGCATTCGCCGCAATGGGTCAGCGCCTGCACCAGATAGGCGCCCCTGTTCCATTGCGCGTCGCGGCTGGCGTCGGCTTTATATTCACCGGCCTCGAAGTTGAGCCACTTCCACGGGATCAGGCTGGCGCGGATCGAATAGGGAAAGTTCAGCTCATGCGCGCGGCTTGGCTTCTTCGATGGCGGCACCGTCGCCAGATAGGCTCTCAAATCGGTGAGGTCCTGCGTGGTCATCTTGGTATAGGCCGGATACGGAAATACCGGATAGTAATGCTGGCCGCTTGGCGACACGCCTTCGCGCAACGCTCGGATGAAATCCGCGTTTGACCATTGGCCGATGCCGAACTCCGGATCGGGCGTGATGTTCGGCGCATAGAAAACGCCGAACGGCGTTTTCAGCGCCGGCCCGCCGGCCATCGGCGCGCCGCCTTCCTCGGTATGACAGGCCAAGCAGCCCGCGGCGTCGAATATATATTTGCCGCGATCGGTCGAAGGCGATTGCGCGCCCACCTCCGCACCGGCGGCCGCGATCGACACGGTCGCCGCGCAGATCATTTTAAGAACGAGCCGCACCGAGGGGGCGTCCGGCTTATTCTTCGAAGCGGAATTTGCCGCCGCTCTTGGACGGCCCGCCATGACAGGCGCCGCAGGCCTCGGCGATTTTCGGCCATGCCGCCTTCATGCCTTCGACATTGCCGGCCTTGGCTGCTTCGGCGAAGACCGTGGTCTCCGCGACCAGTTTGTTGACCGCGGCGTCGAATTCGGCGCGCTGCGTCCAGATTTCCGGCTTGGCGCGCGTGTCGGGCGCGCCTTCGCGGCCGCTACCGGCGGGAAACAGCGTGCCGAATTTCTTCATCTGCGCGGCGGCCTCAGTCGCCTTCACCGCCAGCACCTTCGGGTCGCCTTCGCCTTTGGCGGCTTGCGACATGTCGCGGTAATAGCCGCGCCACAGACCCTTCATGAGGTCTTCGCGCTCTTGGGCGACTTCTTTGGGGCCGGGCGCAGTTTGCGCGTGCAAAGCGGGGCTTGCCGGGGCGAGGGACAGGATACCGGCGAGCGCGAAGGCCGAAACGATTCGAATCATCGAAAATCTCCAATTGAAAGTGAGCGGTCCGGCTCTGCTCGTCCGGGCGGATAAGCGTTGCGGCTATGCATCACCTGAGAAACCCCACATCGGTGCCAGTATTCATTCTGGTTCGTGGCAATTCAACGTGGCATTTCGCCGATCAACTTGATGTGAGCGCTCGCCAGCCCTTCCGGCGTCCCGGCGGCTCTCCCACCGTGCAAAAACGCGGCTGACCCCCCGCAACAAAAGGGGGGGACAAGGCAGGCAGCGGCGGTTATTGAGGACGCGATGGCGGCTCCTCCGACTCAACTCCTGACGGCTGTCGGCTTCAAGCTGATCTCGGCGCTGCTGTTCGCGGCGATGTCGGCGCTCGTGCGCCAGCTCAGCGAATCCACGCCGGTCGGCCAGATCGTGTTCTTCCGTTCGGCTTTCGCGATCCCGCCGGTGCTGCTGATCTACGCGCTGCGCGGCGAGTTCATGAGCGCCATCCGCACCAACCGGCTGTTCGGCCAGCTCGGCCGCGGCGCGCTCAGCGTCGGCGGCATGTTCAGCAATTTCGCGGCGTTGGCGCGGTTGCCGCTGGCGGAGGCGACCGCCATCCAGTTCGTTTCGCCGCTGATCACGGTGGCGCTAGCCGCGATCTTCCTCAAGGAGCGGGTACGCCTGTTCCGCTGGTCGGCGGTGACGGTCGGATTTTTCGGCGTCATGGTCATGCTGATTCCGAATTTCGACGCCGGCCGCTATGCCATGGCCGGCGCGGCCAGCATCGCCCTGACCGGCTCGCTACTGGCGATCTTCTCGGCGTTCTGCAATGCCGGCACAGTGATCCAGACACGGCGGCTGGCGCAAAGCGAAGCGACGGCGTCGATCGTCTTCTATTTTTCGCTGATCACCACTTTGGCCGGCGCGGTGACGCTGCCTTTCGCCTGGCACAATCCGACCGGCCTGGAATTGACCGGGTTGATCGCCACCGGCGTTCTCGGCGGCATCGCGCATATTTTTCTCACCGAAAGCTATCGCCACGCCACGGCGTCGGTGATCGCGCCGTTCGACTATTCGGCGATGCTGTGGGCGCTGCTGCTCGGCTATTGGGTGTTCGGCGAGTTGCCGAGCGTGCTGGTCTATGTCGGCGCTACCATTGTCGCCGCCGCGGGGCTCGCGGTTATTTTCCGCGAGCGCTGGCTGGGCATGAAGCGCGCGCCCGAAGCCGAAGGCCCGCGAACGCCAGGGATTTAGGCCGTCCGGCCTGTCGCGCGTCACTCTAGGGTGATTTTCGCCGGAACTTTCAGTATCTTGCCGCCTGGACCCGTGATTCTGGCGGGGCATGACTGTCGAGGGCTATGGCGGTCGGGGACACACTCAACGAGCGTAGCGCCGCGCGGCCTTTGCGGGCCGCCGCCTGGCTGCGCCCTTTGCTTTGGGCCACCGTTGCGATTGCCACTCTGGCCGTCGCCATCGTGCCCGATCTCCTGGACTTGCCCCGTCCTCAGGGCGCGATTGTCCTCGACCGCGCAACTTATACACCGGGCAACGGCAGCGCGCGCGAGGTGACAATGCCGCATGCGTTGTATGTCAGCTTCGATGAAGCGCCGCCGTCGATGCGATACGCTTTCACGTTCGCTCTGGATGCGGCTGCACAGGACGATCTGCATGTCTTCGTGCCGTCCTTTAACCGGCGCATCAAGCTGGCCGTCAACGGCTCCGATTTTTTTGACAGCGAGACGCAAACGATCTGGACCGGCGCGTTTATCAGTTCGTCGGCCCTCACTCAGATCCCGCGCGCCCTTCTCGTTGCCGGGCAGAACGTCTTGACGATGGATGTCTTCGACGTCGATCGATTCGCCGTGCCGGTTCATTTGTCCGAAGGGCACCTCGAAAAATAGCATGCCCCTCGGCCCCGTGCGAGTCTGCTGCCCTGACGGCATGATTCTAGGAGACTGACGATGGGGCAGCTCGGATTTTTCGATGCGGATAATCGGCTGGCGGCACTATCGGCGAAAGGCGATCCGCTT
>CAMBQQ010000022.1 GCA_945870035.1 Rhizobium sp. Q54
CCTATCGGTCGTCGACTTGCAGGCAGCAATCAATCGCTTCGTCGTCGAGCACAACGCAGAACCAAAACCCTTCACATGGACGGCCGATCCAAACAAAATTATCCAAGCCGTCAGGCGCGGGCACCAAGTGTTAGATTCGATCCACTAGACTAGGTTTAGCAAAGCCGTACCAAGCGACGAGGAGCCGTCCATGAGTTTTTTCCCCGGCAAGGATCCGCGCGCAGGCGACGCCTATGCCTGCGAGGCCATCGCCCACGTCGTGGTGCCGCGCACGGTCGATCTCGGCGACGGCTTTTCGGTGCGCCGCGCGCTGCCCTCGGCACGCTCGCGCATGGTCGGGCCTTTCATCTTTTTCGATCACTTCGGCCCGGCCGAATTCCGCGCCGGCACCGGGCTCGACGTGCGGCCGCATCCGCATATCGGGCTGGCCACCGTCACCTATCTGTTCGACGGCGAAATCATGCACCGCGATAGTCTCGGCACCGAACTGGCGATCAAGCCCGGCGAAGTGAATTGGATGACCGCCGGGCGCGGCATCGTTCATTCCGAGCGCACCGATACCGATTTGCGCGCCAGCGGCAGTCCGATTCATGGCTTGCAGATGTGGGTAGCGCTGCCGCAAGCGAAAGAGGAAATGGACGCCGGCTTTGCCCACCACGATACGTCGGAATTTCCGATGATCCGGGATAATGGCAAATCCGTGCGCGTCGTCGTCGGCTCGCTCTATGGCGCGACATCGCCGGTGCCGACCGTGCACGAAACCATGTTCGGCGACGTTACGCTGCAAGCCGGATCATCGCTGCCGGTCGATGCCGGACACGAGGAGCGCGCGCTTTATGTGATCGACGGCACGATCGATATTGCCGGCGACAAATTCGAGCCCGGACGTTTGCTGGTGTTCAAGCCAGGCGACCGCATCACCGTGACCGCCGTCACGGCGGCGCATTTCGTCATCGTCGGCGGCGCGCCGATGGACGGGCCGCGGCACATCTGGTGGAATTTCGTTTCGTCGCGGAAAGACCGCATCGAGCAGGCCAAGGCGGAATGGAAAGCCGGCCACTTCGGCAAGGTGCCAGGCGACGAAATCGAATTCATTCCGCTGCCGGAACAGTAAGGGTTCCCGCGAGTTCCCTTCAGGGGAACGCACAAAACTCAGGGCTTCGGTGCGCCCCCAGCCGTTTCAATCCGAGAGCCGCTATCCCGATGATTCCGCGTCTGCTCACCCTCTGGCAAAATGTGCGCTCGAGCCTTTGGGCGCTGCCGCTCGCCATGATGATGGCGGCAAGCCTGCTGGCTTTAGTCGCGCTCAACGCCAAAATCGAGACCGGCAGCGACCCGGTCTGGTTCCTCTATAGCGGCACCGCCCGGCAGGCACCCCAATTCCTCTCCAACCTCGTCACTGCCATGATCACGATGGCGACGCTGGCGATTTCGATCACCATGGTGGTTCTGACACTGGCGGCGCAGCAACTGGGGCCGCGCATCATCCGTAATTTCATGAGCAACTGGCAGACGCAAGGCGCGCTCGGCCTGTTCGTCGCCACCGTGGTCTATCTGCTGCTGGTGCTGCGCAGCAGCTATGGCGACGGCGATACAGTCGCCAACCTCGCGGTCACCGTGGGCGCTGTCCTGGTGCTGGTCAGCGTCACGACGCTGCTGTTGTTTGTGCATCATCTGGCACGATCGATCATCGCCGACAACGTCATCGAGCGCGTCGGCGAGCAGCTCGACGATGACATCAGGCGTTTGATGCCGGAGAAAGATGTCGAGCAAACCGCCTCGCCGCCTCCGGACGACGGCGGCGGCGCCGTCGTACCGTTCGCCGCCGGCGGTTATGTTCAAGCGATCGACTTCGGCGCCGTTGTCGCCGCGGCGGTGAAAGCCAAGGCGCGAGTCAAAGTCGACATTCGCGCCGGCCAGCATGCCGTGCCCGGCAGCATTCTCGGCCGCGTTTGGCCGCCGACCGCGGCGAAGGACAAGCTCACCGAGGCCCTGCAATCGGCGGTGCTGATGGGCGGCGAACGAACCGCGGTGCAGGATCTCGAATACTCCATTCACCAGCTGGTCGAAATCGCCCTGCGCGCGCTGTCGCCCGGCATCAACGATCCTTATACCGCGATCGCGGCGCTCGACCGTCTCACCTTGTCGCTGTCCCTTGTCATGACCCGCGGCGCCGGCCGCAGCGTCTGGCAGGACGACAACGGCGTCATCCGGATGGTCGTCACGTTGTCGACATTCGAGGGCGTGACCGACGCCGCGTTCAATCAGATCCGGCAACTGTCGGCCGGCATGCCCGCGGTGCTGATCCGCATGGCCGACAATATCGGGCAATTGCTGCGGCTGGCCAACGACGCCCAGCGCCCGGCGCTTGAGAAACATTTGCGGCTGGTCGTCAACGCCGGCGGCCGCGACATTGAAGACGAGAACGACCGCAACGACCTGAAAGCGGCTGCCACCATGGCGCGCAACGGCAAGCCTGCCGCGCCGGGGGGCAAGGCCTAGTCGGCCAAACTTAATCGGTCTTGCGCGGTCCAAACAAACGTTCGGCATTGCGATGTGCGATGCGCTCGGCCTGCGCCTTCGGCAATTGCTTCAGCCAACCGCGATAGTCGGCGATGATCTGGTCGTAAGACAGCCAGCGCTCGGGAATCCAGGTGTCGGAGCCGATGAGAAAGCGGTCGGAATAACGCGCGAACAAATCGCGCCATTCCGGAGATAGACCGCCGCCGCTTTGCGTGATGCCGCTGCGATAGGACAATTCCGGCCACAACGCCGGATACTTCTCGAGATACTGCGCGACGCGCGACGGTGGCGTCGAGAAACCGGTATGCGCCCAGATGATGCGCGCCCGCGCATTGTGGCCATAAAGGATCAGCAGCGCTTCCTCGTCGCAATGGCAGTGCAGATAGAGGTCCTTGGCCACCGCAAAATCGACCGCCTTCTTGACCCAGTCATTGGCCGCCGATTTGCCGGACAAATGGAATTCGCCGATGCCGCGATAATAGCCGCGTCTGTACTCGTCCTCGATCAGCTCGAAGCTCGCCGGATCGCCGAACCAGGTCTGGATATCGGCGCGGATGCGATAGGGCCGGATGAACGGCACCACCCAGAGACCGGCGGGCTTCGCGTCCATCAGTTGATGGGTGCCCTTGTTCGGGCGGCTGGTGGCGAGAACGCCGGTGACATTGCTGCGCTTGAAGACTTCGAGGAGCTTGTCCAGCGGATAGGTCGGATTGGGCTCCTGGTTGTAGTGCATGTGCGCGTCGAAAATCGGCATCTCCTGCGCGCGCACAGGCACGAGGCCGAGCACCAGTAATGCCGCTGCTAAAAGCCAATTGCGCCACGACCGCATCATATCGCTCCAAGAGCTGGATCCCCGCCTACGCGGGGATGACGCCCGAGGGCGTCACTTCTTCGGCAGATTGAGGCTGATATGCAATTCCTTGAGCTGCTTCGGCGTCACTTCCGACGGTGCGCTCATCAAAAGGTCTTCGGCCTTCTGGTTCATCGGGAACAGCACGACCTCGCGCAGGTTTTCCTCGCCGGCGAGCAGCATGACGATGCGGTCGATGCCGGGCGCGATGCCGCCATGCGGCGGCGCGCCGAGCCGGAACGCATTCAGCATGCCGCCGAACTTGGCCTCGAGAACTTCCTTGCCGTAGCCGGCAAGACCAAACGCCTTCTCCATCACCTCGGGGCGATGGTTACGGATCGCGCCGGACGACAACTCCGTGCCGTTGCAGACGATGTCGTACTGGAAAGCATTGATCGACAGAAGCTTGTCGGTGTCGGCCGGATCGAGCGCGAGGAATTCCTCGACGCCCATATTCGGCATCGAGAACGGGTTGTGCGAGAAATCGATTTTCTTTTCCTCGTCGCTCCATTCGAACATCGGAAAGTCGACGATCCAGCAAAGATCGAAACGGTCCTGCGCGATCAGTTTCAGTTCCTCACCGACCTTGGTGCGCGCCGAGCCCGCGAACTTGACGAAGTCCTTCGGCTTGCCGGCAACGAAGAAGCACGCATCGCCAACGCCGAGTCCGAGTTGTTTGGCGACCGCCTGGGTGCGCTCCGGACCGATGTTCTTGGCGAGCGGCCCCGCGCCGCCCTCCTCGCCTTCGCGCCAGAAGATGTAGCCGAGGCCGGGCTGGCCTTCGCCTTGCGCCCATGAATTCATGCGGTCGGCGAACGCGCGATTTCCCCCGGTCGGCGCCGGAATGGCCCAGACCGCGTTGCCTTCGGTCTCCAGAATACGTGCGAAAATCTTGAAGCCGGAGCCGCGGAAATGCTCGCTGACATCCTGCATCTCGATCGGGTTGCGGAGGTCCGGCTTGTCGCTGCCGTATTTGCGCAGCGCTTCGGCGTAAGGGATCATCGGAAACTTCGGCGTGACCTTCTTGCCTTTGCCGAATTCCTCGAACACGCCACGAATGACCGGCTCAACCGCGTCGAACACGTCCTGCTGGGTGACGAAGCTCATTTCCAAATCGAGCTGATAGAATTCGCCGGGCGAGCGATCTGCGCGCGCGTCCTCATCGCGGAAGCACGGCGCGATCTGGAAGTAACGGTCGAAGCCCGCCACCATGATGAGCTGCTTGAACTGCTGCGGCGCCTGCGGCAGCGCGTAGAACTTGCCGGGATGAATGCGGGACGGCACCAGATAATCGCGCGCGCCTTCCGGCGACGATGCGGTCAGGATCGGCGTCTGGAATTCGAAGAAGCCGCCGGCCTTCATGCGCGTGCGCAGCGAGTCAATGATCTGCCCGCGGAGCATGATGTTGTTGTGCAGGTGTTCACGACGCAGGTCGAGGAAGCGATACTTGAGCCGGATGTCTTCCGGGTATTCCTGCTCGCCGAACACCGGCATCGGCAATTCGCCCGCCGGACCAAGCACTTCGATTTCGGTAATATAGACCTCGACCTGGCCGGTCGGCAGGTCCGGGTTCTCGGTGCCGGCGGGACGACGCCGCGCCTTGCCGTCGATACGGACAACCCATTCCGCACGCAACGTCTCGGCCAGCTTGAAGGCCGGGCTATCGGGATCGGCGACGACCTGCGTCAAGCCATAATGGTCGCGCAAATCGATGAACAGCACGCCGCCATGGTCGCGGATGCGGTGGCACCAGCCGGACAGCCGGACGTCCTTGCCGATGTCGCTCTCGCGCAGCGCGCCGCAGGTGTGTGAACGATAGCGATGCATGGTCATTAAAGGCGTTCCGGCAAAGGCTTAAACAAGCGATTCAGGGCTGGGTGGAGTGGCGCGAAAAACGCATGGGGGGTGGGCTTTGTCAAGGCAAGGGGCTGGCGCGGACCTGGCAGCGCCGCCTCGACAGACTCACAGTGCATCTGCACACTGACGGCTTGGAGTGTCGGAGCGTCGATGTCGAAAAACCCTCATGAAAAGGGCCGAAGAACGGCCAAATCCGCCAAACCGGCCGCTGCCGACATGTCGACGGGCGAGGCCACGGTCGCCACTTTGCTCGCCCACGGTATGGACACGGTCTATGCCCTGCCCGGCGTCCACAACGACCATTTGTTCGACGCCTTTGCCCGCGCCGGCGACGCCTTGCGCGTCGTCCACACGCGCCATGAACAGGGCGCGGCCTATATGGCGCTGGGAGCGGCGCTGGCGACCGGAAAGCCGCAACCCTATTCAGTGGTGCCCGGCCCCGGCCTCCTGAACGCGGGCGCGGCGCTGCTGACCGCCTATGGCATGAACGCCCCGGTGTTGGCCCTGATCGGCCAAATCCCGGCAGGCGCCATTGACCACGATCAGGGCCATTTGCACGAAATCCGCGACCAGGCCGGCCTGCTCGCCCGGCTGGTCGATCACAGCGCCATCATCAACGGCCCCGCCGAGGCGCCGGCCAAGGTCGCCAAAGCGATCCGCTCAATGCGCCAGGGCCGGCCAGGACCTGCGGCGCTGGAATGCGCCATCGACGTCTGGGGCAAGCGCGGCCCGGTTCTCCCCATCGCGCCACCCGCCCCGCCACGGCCGCCGCAGTTCGACCACGACGCCTTGCGCAAGGCGGCGAAACTGCTCGGCAAAGCGAAGCGCGTGCTGATCGTCGTTGGCGGCGGCGCGCTCGATGCGTCGCGCGAAGTGACGCTTTTATCCGACATGCTGCAAGCGCCGGTTCTGTCGTACCGGCGCGGCCGCGGCGTCCTGGACGACCGCAACCCCTTCAGCGTCAATCTGCCCTTGGGCCACGAGCTGTGGGGCGAGGCCGACGCGGTGCTCGCCGTCGGCACACGGCTGTTCGCGCCGATGCAGCAATGGGGCATGGACAAGGACATCAAGATCGTCCGCGTCGATGCCGACAAAGACGAACCGGCGCGCCTGCATAAACCCGCTGTCGCGCTGATCGGCGATGCCGCACCGATTTTGATGCACCTGATCGATCAACTCGGCCGCACCAATGAACGCCGCGCCTCGCGCCGCGACGAGATACTGAAGCGGCAGGCGAAGATGCGCGCCCGGCTTTCCAAGCTCACGCCGCAGCTTGCCTTTCTTGAAGCGATCCGCGCCGAACTGCCGGAGGACGGCATCTATGTCGACGAAGTGACGCAGATCGGCTTCGCCGCCCGCCTCGCCTTCCCGGTTTACAAACCGCGCACGTTTCTCTCGCCCGGCTTTCAGGACAATCTCGGCTGGGGTTACGCCACCGCGCTCGGCGCCCAACACGCGCGTCCCGATGTGCCGGTCGTCTCGATCAATGGCGATGGTGGCTTCATGTTCACCGCCAATGAACTCGCCACGGCGATGCGCCACCGCATTCCGTTGACCGCCATCGTTTTCACGGACGGCGCCTTCGGCAATGTGCGGCGCATCCAGGAAGAGCAGTTCGGCAATCGGCTGATCGCCTGCGATCTGGCCAATCCCGATTTCGTCAAATTCGCCGAAAGCTTCGGCGCCACCGGCCGCCGCGCGCATGACCCGGCGGAACTGCGCGCCGCGCTGAAGGCGTCGTTCGCCGCCCGCGAACCGACCTTGATCGAGGTGCCGGTCAAGGCGATGCCGTCGCCTTGGGAGTTCATCCATATGCCGCCCGTGCGCGGCAGAACGAAACGCTAGCGAAAATACCCGGCAAAACATTTGCCATCACCGCACAGGATTGGGTTAGGTTCACTCCGACATGTCATTGATCACCACGACCGCCGACCTCGCCGCCATTTGCGACCGCATGGCGCAGCACCCGTTCATCACGGTCGATACCGAGTTCCTGCGCGAGACCACCTATTACCCGCTGCTCTGCGTGGCGCAGATCGCTTCCGCCGATGAAGCTGCGGTGATCGACGCGCTGGCGGCAGGCATCGACCTCAAGCCGTTCTGGGACCTGATGACCAATGAAAAGGTCGTCAAGGTTTTTCACGCCGCTCGGCAGGACATCGAGATCGTCTGGAACATGGCGAAGGTCATTCCACATCCGATCTTCGACTCGCAGGTGGCCGCCATGGTGCTCGGCTACGGCGATTCCATTTCGTATGACCAGCTGGTGCAGCGCATTACCGGCGACGTGCTCGACAAATCGAACCGCTTCACCGACTGGACCCGCCGTCCGCTGACCGACGCGCAGACTACTTATGCCCTGTCTGACGTGACGCATCTGCGCGACGTTTACATCAAGCTTGCTGCCGATCTGGAAAAGCGCGGCCGCACCAACTGGGTCGAAGCCGAGATGGGCATCCTCACCTCGCCGGAAACCTATCGCGCCGATCCGGCCAATGCATGGGAACGCTTGAAGGCGCGTGTGCGCAAGCCAAAGGAACTGGCGGTGCTGATGGAAATCGCCGCCTGGCGCGAGCGCGAAGCGCAGACGCGCGACGTGCCGCGCTCGCGCGTCCTTAAGGACGATGTGCTCGGCGACATCGCCACGCAGGCGCCGACCACGATCGAAAAACTCGGCCAGTTACGTTCGCTGCCGAAAGGCTTCGAGCGGTCGCGCTGGGGCGAAGCCATTGTCGAAGCGGTGCAGCGCGGCGTCGACCGCGATCCGAAGACGCTGCCGCGCCTGGAGCGTTTCCGCCCGGCGCAGAACGGCGCCGCCACCGTCGAACTGTTGAAGGTGCTGCTGCGGATGACCGCCGAAAGCCACGGCGTCGCCGCGAAAGTCATCGCCACCGTCGACGAACTCGACCGCATCGCCGCCGATGACGAGGCCGACGTGCCGGCGATGAAAGGCTGGCGGCGCGAACTGTTCGGTGAAAAAGCCATCGCGCTTAAAGCTGGCAGGCTCGCGCTCGCTGTCGACAAAGGCCGCGTTGTGACGGTGGACAAGGCCTGATGAACTTCGCCAGCGACAACACCGCCGGCGTCGCACCGAAGATCATGGCCGCCTTGATGCAGGCCAATGAAGGATTCACGCTCGGCTACGGCAACGATGATGGCACGCGGCGGGCGGAGCGGCGCATCGGCGAGGTGTTCAAGCGCGACGTCGCGGCGTTTTTCGTCACCACCGGCACTGCCTGCAATGCGCTGGCGATCGCGCATTTCACACCGCCCTGGGGCGCGGTGCTGTGCCACTTCGACGCGCATATCATGACCGATGAATGCGGCGCGCCGGAATTCTTCGGCAACGGCAGCAAGCTCATCGGCCTGCCCGGCGACGGCGGCAAGATCGCGCCTTCGGTATTGAAGGCGGCGCTGGAAAAGCCGCAATGGGGCGCGCCGCATCATGTCGTGCCGCAGGTTTTGTCGCTGTCGCAGGCAACCGAGGCCGGCACCATCTATCGCCCCGATGAAATCCGCGAGCTCTCCGACATCGCCCACGCGCATAATGTCGTCGTGCATATGGACGGCGCGCGGCTTGGCAATGCGCTGGCGCGCATGAATGCCGCGCCCGACGACGCGACATGGAAAGCCGGGATCGATGTGCTGTCCTTCGGCGCCACCAAAGGCGGCGCGATGGCCGCCGAGGCGATTGTGTTTTTCGACAAGGAACGCGCCGCCGGCTTCGACCGCCGCCGCAAGCGCGGCGGCCACCTGCTCTCCAAGCACCGCTTCGTCAGCGTGCAGATGGAAGCCTACCTCGCAGACGATCTCTGGCTCAGGCTGGCGCGCCACGCGAATGCCATGGCCGACCGGCTCGCCGACAAACTCGCCGCCGCCGGCATCCCACCGATCTGGAAAGTCGAAGCCAACGAAGTGTTCGCGCTCATGCCGCGCGCCGCATGCGACCGGCTCAAAGCGAAAGGCGCGGCGTTCTACGAGCGCCTCCCGGACAATCTGCCGGCGTCGGCGGCCGTCGCGCCGGATTCAGTCAAGGTTAGGCTGGTGACGTCGTTTGCGACGACGACGGATGAGGTCGACGAGTTCGTTGCGGTTGCCAGCACGTAAGGACCAAAGCAATGTCGCTCACCATCGACATCAACGGCGACGCCGGCGAAAGCTACGGACGCTGGACGCTCGGCGACGATGCCTCGTTCCTGCCGCATGTTTCATCGGTCAACATCGCCTGTGGTTATCACGGCGGCGATCCATCGACGATGCGGCAGACCGTGCGCATTGCCAAGGCGGCCGGCATCGGCATCGGTGCGCATCCAAGTTTCCCCGACCTGATGGGCTTCGGCCGCCGCATGATGACGGTCGCGCCGAACGAAATGGCCGACATGACGCTATACCAGGTCGGCGCGCTGGTTGCGATTGCGCAGACCGAAGGCATGAAGGTCGGCCATGTGAAGCCACATGGCGCGTTCTACAAGGCCTGCTCGATCGACATGGCGCTGTCGGCGGCAATCGGCGCGGCCATCGCCTCGTATGATCCGGCGATGTTCCTGGTGCTGCTCGCCGGACGCGGCGCCGACGCGGCTGAAGCGGCCGGCGCGCGCGTCGCCCGCGAGGCCTTCATCGATCTCGATTACGACGACGGCGGATTAATCATCGAGCGCGTGCCGCGGCCGCGCGATCCGGCGGTGGTCGCAGAGCGCGCCGTGCGCGTGGTCAAGGAAGGCAAGCTCACCAAGCTCGATGGCCGCGACATGGATGTTGCCGTATCGACTTTGTGCCTGCATGGCGACCGGGTGAATTCGGCAGACGTCGCGCGCGTGGTCAAGGAGACCTTGCTGGCGAACGGGATCGCGGTTCAAGCGCTCGCTTAGTGTTCAGGCCGCGCTCTTCCTCGCCGCGATGGCCGCACCGAACGCCTCGAACAACGCTCTGTTGATCGGGTTGGTTTGCGGATCGTACTCGGCATGCCATTGCACGCCGAGCGCAAAGCCCGGCGCATCCTTGATGCAGATCGCCTCGACGGTGCCGTCATCGGCCACACCCTCGACAACAATGCGTTGACCGGGCTCAAGCACGCCCTGCCCGTGCAGCGAATTCACGCGGATGGTCTCGCGGCCGAACAATCTGGCGAAGACGCCGCCCGGCGCCAGCGCGACATCGTGGCGGTCGCCGAACACCACGGTCGGGTCTGGATGGATCTCGCCGTTTTCCAGCCGCGGCATGCGGTGGTTCTGCCGGCCGGGTATCTCGCGGATTTCCGGATGCAGCGTCGAGCCGAAGGCGACGCTCATTTCCTGGAAGCCGCGGCAGATCCCCAGGAGCGGCACAGCGCGCTCAACGCAAGCTTCGACCAGAGTCAGCGCCAGCGCATCGCGCTCCAGATCGTAAGGCTCGTAACTCGGATGCGGTTCGGTGCCAAAACGGTTCGGATGCACATTGGCGCGCGCGCCGGTCAATAGAATGCCGTCGACCGCGTCGAGCAGCGCATCGATGTCGGTGATATCCGGAGAGCCGGCGAACATCAGCGGCAGAGCGCCGGTGACATCCGCCACCGCGCGCAGGTTTCGCTCGCCGACGCGCTGGGAGGGAAAACGGCCTTCGGCCAGAAACGTATTGCCGATCACGCCGACAATAGGACGCTTCATTGCATTGCCATCACGGTTCAAGTCGCAATCGACGGTTCGCGGCCGACCAGCCGCGCCAGCTGCCGCAGACGGCTAAACAGCCGGTCGCTGGCCAATCTGCCATAGGCGCCGGGCAACCGCAGCACCAACTTGCCACGTTTCACCCGCATCGGCACCTGGCCGAGAACGCCGCTCTGCCCTGCGGTCAGGATATAGGCGACCCGCATGGCGGCCCCCAAGACGCGGGCGCGGTCGAGGATATGCGTCGAGGCCAGTTCGCGTAAGCGCGTGGGCAATTCGTCTTCGCTTAAACCCGAATGACGGAAATAGGTAGCCAGCGCCAGATAGGCGCGGCCCGGATGATCGACCGAAACGAAGGCGCCGTGCGCGATGATGTTCATCGCCTGCTCGCCCCTGTAATCGGGATGCGCGCGCCAGCCGATATCGCCGAGCAGGCAGGCGGCGTGGCGCAGGCGGCGCTCGTCGGCGTCTTCCTCGAGGCCCGACGAGGCGATGAAACGGTCGGTCCAGCCGATCAGTTCCTCGCCATGCTCGGGCGACCGCGAGCGCAGCAAATTGAGGTCGGAGGCAGCGGTGAGCAAAGGGTCGGCCGCCCGCTCGCCTTTGTTCAACAGCGAATACAGCAAACCTTCGCGCACGCCGAGCACGGAGATGATGACCTCCTTCGGCTTGATCGTGCGCACCAGATTTTCCAGCACCAGCGCGGCATAGGCCAGCAGCGGACGGCGCGCGGCGTTGACGACTTCGATCTTCGACAACGTCTCGGTGTCGACGCGATGCACCAGCCGCGAGAAGTCGAGCGCCTCGCGCGCCGAGATTCGATAGTTGTGCATAACGTGGAACGGATAACCGGTCTGCCACATGTGCAGCCGCGCCAGCGCGCGCCAGGTGCCGCCAACGGCGTAGAAGGTGCGGCCCTCGCCTTCGCTCAAGATGTCGAGGCCCTTGAAGGAATCGGCGACCAGTCTCTCGGCCTTCTTGATCGACTTGCCGGTGAGGTCCTGCAAAGCGAGACCGCCGAGCGGCAGCGTCAGGCCATGCTTGACCCGCGTGCCCTTCACATCGACCAGTTCGAGCGAGCCGCCGCCGAGATCGCCGACGATGCCGTCCGGCTTGTAGATGCCGGAGACGACGCCGAGCGCGGTCAGATGAGCTTCGCGCTTGCCCGACAGGATTTCGATTTTGGCGCCGCAAATGCGCTCGGCCTCCTTGATGAAGGCGCGGCCGTTCTTGGCGTCGCGGCAAGCGGCGGTGGCAATCGCCCACACCTTGCTGACGTGCTGAATGTCGCACAGCGCCTTGAAGCGGACGAGCGCGGCCAGCGCCGTGCCGATGGCGTCCTGCGCCAGCAGTCCGGTGGTCTGCACCTGACGGCCGAGACCGGCCAGCACCTTCTCGTTGAAGATCGGCGTCGGCGACCGCGCCAGGCCTTCGTAGATGACCAGCCGCACCGAGTTCGAGCCGATGTCGATGACCGCAATCGCCGGACCGTTATCCAGCCGTCCCTTGACCGATTGCGACGTGCGTTTACGCTCCTTCGGCGAGGCGCCGGATGAGGCTGCGAGGCGACGATTCTTTGAGCGATTTACCACGGCCCGATAGACTCGGATTGGTCATGAAGTACTTGTGGGCGTTGAAGGGTTCATCGCCCGGCGCGGCCTTTATGCGCGCCGAACTGCCATCCGGCAAGACCTGCCAGCTTTGCTGGTTATCCCGCAAATTCGCCACCATGATCTGCCCCAGAACCTGCTCGTGCACGGTGGGATTGAGAATCGGGCAAAGCACCTCGACGCGGCGGTCGAGGTTGCGCGGCATCATATCGGCGGAAGAGAAATAGACCGCAGCCTTCGGGTGCGGCAGCGGATGCCCGGCGCCGAAGCAATAGATGCGGGCGTGCTCGAGGAAGCGGCCGACGATCGACTTGGCGCGGATATTCTCCGACAGGCCGGGCACGCCGGGCCGCAGGCAGCAGATGCCGCGCACCACCAGCTCGATTTTCACGCCAGCCTGCGAGGCATCGTACAGCGCGTCGATGATGTCCGGATCGACCAGCGAATTCATCTTCATCCAGATACCGGACGGCTTGCCGGCCCGCGCATTGGCGGCTTCCTGCGCGATATGGTCGAGGATGCGCGGCCGCAAGTTCACCGGCGAAATCGCCATGCGCTCAAGTTCGGCCGGCTCGGCATAACCGGTGATGTAATTGAAGATGCGGGTGACGTCGCGCGCGATCACCGGATCGGCGGTGAAGAACGACACATCGGTATAGATGCGCGCCGTGACCGGGTGATAATTGCCGGTGCCGACATGGCAATAGGTGGCGAGCGCCCCGCCCTCGCGGCGCACCACCAGCGACAACTTGGCATGCGTCTTGAGTTCGATGAAACCGTAGACCACCTGCACGCCGGCACGCTCCAGCGAGCGCGCCCAGCGGATATTGGCTTCCTCGTCGAAGCGGGCTTTCAGCTCGACCAAAGCGGTGACGGACTTGCCGGCTTCTGCCGCTTCGATCAGCGCCTTGACGATCGGCGATTCCGCCGAGGTGCGGTACAGCGTCTGCCTGATGGCGACGACGTTCGGATCGCGCGCCGCCTGATGCAGGAACTGCACGACGACGTCGAACGATTCATACGGGTGATGGACGACGATGTCCTTCTGCCGGATGGCGGTAAAAGCGTCGCCGCCGTGGTCGCGGATGCGCTCCGGATAGCGCGGATTATACGGCACGAATTCGAGGTCGGGCCGATCGATGCGCGCCAGCTGCGACAGATCGTTCAGCGCCAGCACACCGTCGACCAGAAACACTTCGTCATCGGCCACCGCGACGGCGCGCTGCACGAAGGTGCGCAATTCCGCCGGCATGGTCGAATTCAGTTCGAGGCGGATCACCGAACCGCGGCGGCGCTGCTTGAGCGCCGACTCGAACAGCCGCACCAGATCCTCGGCTTCTTCTTCGATTTCCAGATCGCTATCGCGGATGGCGCGGAAAGCGCCCTCGCCCTTGACGGTGTATCCCGGAAACAACCGGTTGATGTGCAAGGCCGTCGCCGCTTCCAGCGTAATGAGGCGGATGCCGTCCTCGCCGCTGGCCGGCAGCCGGATGAAGCGGTCGATCTTCTGCGGCATGCGGATCAGCGCGTTCATCGTCTTGGCGTCGCGGGTGCGCGACAGATGCAGCGCCATCGAGAAGCCGAGATTGGGAATGAACGGGAACGGATGCGCCGGGTCGATCGCCAGCGGCGTCAGCAGCGGAAAAACATGAGTGAGGAAATGCTCTTCCAGCCACGCCTTCTCGACCTTGTTGAGATCGCCGCCCTCGACCAGGGTCACGCCGGCGGCAGCCAGATCGGGCCGCAGCTCGATCCAGCGCTGCTGCTGGTCATGCGCCAGTTGCGACACCGCTTCGCCGATGCGCATGAGTTGCTCGGACGGCGTCAGACCATCGGGGCTGCGCGTGGTAATGCCTTCGCGCACTTGACCCTTGAGGCCGGCGACGCGCACCATGAAGAACTCGTCGAGATTGTTGGCCGAGATCGACAGGAACCGCACCCGCTCCATCAGCGGGTGATGTTCGTTGGCGGCTTCTTCAAGAACGCGGCGGTTGAAATGCAGCCAGGACAGTTCGCGGTTGATGAAGCGGTCCGGCTGCGACCTTAATTCGGGCTCCGGCGCAGGCTCGGCCGCGGCGGCAGGCACCGCCATGGACGCCGCCTTTTCCGGGACTTTGACGTTATCTTCAGTCTTTACAACTACTTGCGCGTGATCCGCCATGTCACCGGGGGCCTTCATGATCGTCCTGCCTAGCCGAACAACGTGGCGGCCGGATGACAATTCGCGCGTGTTATGGGCGTTCCGTCAAGCCGGACGTTTAGCTTGCGGTTAAGGCGCCCTGAAAAGCTCGGCGGCCAGCGCCCGCGTCACCGGGCGGTGCTGGCGCAAGGCCTCCTCATCGAGCAGCGCGATGGCGGCGCGAACGCCGGCAAAGGACCGCTCGATCCGGTTGGCGAGGTAATTGACCAGCGCCTCGTCGACCGCCAACTGACGGTCCGCGGCGAGCTTGACGATCAGCATGCGCAGCAGCGCGTCGTCGGGCGCGTCCAGCGCCACCACCGGCAGCACGCGCAGCCGCGAACTGAGATCGCGGATGCTGACGCCGAAGGCCGCCGGCGCCGTGCGCGCGGTCAGCAGCACATCGACCTGCTGCTCGCGCGCCATGTTGATGAGATGAAACAGCGCGCGCTCGTTAAGGCCTTCCGGCTCGAGGTCCTCGACCACCAGCGCGCCGGTGGCAAAAGCGTGCGGCAAGTCGGTCTCGCCCAAGAGCTTGGCGGAGAGAATGCGCGCACCGGTTATCTGCGCCCAGATCGCGGCGAGATGACTCTTGCCCGACCCTTCCGGGCCGACCAGCACGGCCAGACGATCCGGCCAGTCCGGCCAGCGTTCGATCAGCGCCAGCGCTTTGGCGTTCGACGGGCCTTCGAGAAAATCCTCGCGCGCGAAACTGATGGCGTGGTCAAGCGCCAGAACAAGCTGACGCGGCGCCAAAGGCACGGCGTGTTCCGCGTCATTGCTCAACGGGTTGTCTGTTACGCTCACTTTAAGTCGACTCGCCGCTATAGAACGAACTTTCCAGATAACGCCTGAGCGCGAAGCGCGCCAGCACGCCGATAGTGGCGGCCAGCGGCACCGCAACCAGCAGTCCGACAAAGCCGAACAGATAACCGAAAGCCAGAAGCGCCAGAATCAGCCACACCGGGTGCAGGCCGACGCTATCGCCGACCAGCTTAGGCGACAGCACATTGCCCTCGATGAACTGACCGAACAGGAAAATTCCGAGGATCAACGCAATCCAAATAAAGTCCGGCCAGAACTGCGCCACCGCGACACCGAGCGACAGGAACAGCCCGGTCATCGAGCCGACATAGGGGATGAAAGTGATCAGCCCCGAGATCAGTCCGATCAGCAGACCGAAGTTGAGGCCGGCCAGCGTCAACGCAATGGCGTAGAACGATCCGAGGATCAGGCAGACCAGACTTTGCCCGCGCACGAAACCGGCGATCGCACCGTCGACTTCACGGGCCAGCCCGCGCACGGTGTCCCGCTGCTGCACCGGTATCCAGCCATCCACCGTGCGGATCATCCTGTGCCAGTCATAGATCAGATAGAACGCCACCACCGGCGTAATCACGACCAGCGAGAACAGCGACACCAGCGCGCTGCCACCCGACCACAGCGATTTCAGCCCCGCTGTGAGCCAGCCAGCGCCTTGCGTGACGAGTTCGGAAATGCCGACGTCGGCGTTCATTCCGACGCCGACGAGCTTCTGCACCCACGGCCGGCTCGGATCGCTGACCACCGCGCGCAGCTTGTTGACGTATTCAGGAATGTTATTGATGAACGACGACAACTGGCTGCCAAGCAGCGGCACGAACATCAGGATGACCAGGATGAAGATCAGCACGACCAGCGTGATGATCATCAAGGCCGCGACCAGCCTATTAACGCCGGCGCGCTCAAGACGGTCGGTCAGAGGCGTCAAAAGGTAAGCGATGGCCAGACCGGCGATGAACGGCAGCAGAATATCCGCCAGCAGCCACAGCATCAGGATGAACACGGCCAGCGCCGCCACCCAGAACACGATCTGGCGCTGAAAGGCGACACCATTCCGCGCGGGCGGGCGTTGCGTCACGACGGGCAGCGGGGGCTCGCTCACGGCCGCGCCTCGGTGGAGTTCATGTGACGGACCCATTCGGCGAGGTAGGCGGCGATCGACAGCAGTGTCAGGACCGCCACCAGCCCCATCAGCACCAGCTTGAACACCGGCACGGCGTAGTTGAGGCCGAGCGAGCCGAGCACGACGCAGGCAAAGGCGATCTGCGCCACCGTATTGAGCTTCGAGACCAGGAGCGGCCTGATCTTGAGCGGGTTACCCATCAGCCAGGACAACATGATGCCTCCGACGATGAGGATATCGCGCGAAACGACCAGGATCACCAGCCACAAAGGGATAACCCCGTTAATCCCAAGCGTCAGGTAAATCGAGACGATCAGCGCCTTGTCGGCGAGAGGATCGAGATAGGCCCCAAGTTCCGTTGTCATGTCGAAGCGTTTGGCGAGAAAGCCGTCGACGCCGTCGCTGACCCCGGCCACCAAAAACAGCACGAACGCCAGAAACATGTTGTCGGTCAGTATTGACCAGACCACGACCGGAACCAGCAGAATACGCCCCAGCGTGATGAGGTTCGGAATACTCAAAGGCAAAACCCCGGCTCGTGGATAGGCCCCCGGCACGAGGGCTAAGGCGCTTCCTACAGCAGAGTATAACGGTAGGCGAGCCATTGCGCGAATTGCGTTTTCGCCGTACCACGCGGCCATATTGACCGTGCGTTTTCGGGGATCGTCATGGCTGAAAAGGAGCGCGGGCTGACCTACGCGCAGGCGGGCGTCGATATCGACGCCGGCAACCGGATGGTGGACCTGATCAAGCCGCTGGTGCGGGCCACGGCGCGGCCGGGCGCCGACGCCGAAATCGGCGGTTTTGGCGGCCTCTTCGACCTCAAGCGGGCCGGCTACAAGGATCCCATCCTGGTCGCCGCCAATGACGGCGTCGGCACCAAGGTCAAGATCGCCATCGAGACTGGCCGCCACGACACGATCGGCATCGATCTGGTCGCCATGAGCGTCAATGATCTGGTGGTGCAAGGCGCCGAGCCGCTGTTCTTCCTCGACTATTACGCGTGTGGAAAACTCGAGCCCGAAGTGGGCGCGGCCGTCGTCGCCGGCATCAGCCTCGGTTGCAAACAGGCCGGCTGCGCGCTGATCGGCGGTGAGACCGCGGAAATGCCCGGCCTCTATGCCGGTGACGATTACGATTTGGCCGGCTTCGCGGTCGGCGCGGTCGAGCGCGGCGGCGTTTTGCCGCGCGCCGACATTGCCGCAGGCGACGTCATTCTCGGCCTCGCCTCCTCCGGCGTGCATTCCAACGGCTATTCGCTGGTGCGCAAAGTGGTCGCCAAAAGCGGATTGGCCTGGAGCGCGGACGCGCCGTTCGCCCCGGCGCAGTCGCTCGGTGAAGCCATACTCACACCGACGCGGATTTACGTGAAGTCGTGTCTGGCCGCGATCCGCGCCACCGGCGCGGTGAAAGGCTTTGCCCATATCACCGGCGGCGGTTTCCCCGACAACATCCCGCGCGTGCTGCCCAAAGGAATGGGCGCGCGCATCGATCTCACGAAAGTTGATACGCCGGCGGTGTTCAAATGGCTGGCGGATGTTGGCAACATCGCGGAACGCGAGATGTTGCGTACCTTCAATTGCGGTGTCGGCATGATCGTCGTCGTCGCGCCGAAGGACGCCGATGCGGTGAGGACGGCCCTCAAGGATGCCGGCGAACAGGTCACGGCGATCGGCACCGTGATCAAGGTGACCGGCGAAGAGCGTGTCGTCTATGACGGGGCGCTCAATCTGAAGCTGTGAGCCGGCACAAATGAGTCAAAAAAGATGAGCCGCAAGCGCGTCGCCGTTCTAATTTCGGGCCGCGGCTCCAACATGGCGGCGCTGATCGATGCCGCCAAGGACAAATCCTACCCGGCCGAGATCGTTCTGGTGCTGTCGAACCAACCGGAGGCCGGCGGCCTTGTCACCGCGCGCGACAACGGCATTGCGACCGCCGTCGTCGAACATGCCGCCTTCGGCAAGGACCGCGCCGCTTTCGACGCGGCGATGCAGAAAGTGCTTGAAGCGCACCGCATTGACATTGTTTGTCTTGCCGGATTCATGCGACTGCTGTCGCCCGGCTTTGTCGGCCTGTGGCAACATCGCATGCTCAACATTCATCCGGCGCTGCTGCCGGCGTTCAAAGGCCTCGACACCCACAAACGCGCTCTCGAGGCCGGCGCAAAGAGGCACGGCGCCACCGTGCATTTCGTCGTGCCGGAAATGGATGCCGGGCCGATCATCATGCAAGGCGCGGTCGCGGTGCGCGATGACGACACCGAGGATTCATTGGCCGCGCGCGTGCTCGCGGTCGAACACCGGATATATCCGGAGGCCCTGCGGCTGGTGGCGGAAGACCGTGTCCGCGTCGTCGATGGCCGCTGCCTGATCGATGGCATGCCTGTACCGGATAGCGAAACCTTGATGCCGCAATCTTGATTGGCGACGCCTGGTTACCCACAGCAACCCGGAATAACCCGCCTGACCCGGTGTTATCACCCGGTACGCCCGCATCAAGCGTGGCGCAAAAAAAGCCGGGGGCACACATTATGTTTGGGCATCATAAAGAACCGCAATTGATCGTTCCGGGACTGGCCGGATTCTACGCCAAGATGGAGCCGATCGCCTACACGATCACGCGCGTCGTCTTCGGCATCATCATGATCGTGCACGGCTGGCCGAAGCTGATGGTGGCGGGTCCCGACCGCGTTGGCGCGGCCTTTGCGAATAATTACGGCCTGCCCTCCTGGTTTTCCTATCTTGCGATCCTGTTCGAGGTGTTCGGCGGCGCGGCTTTGGTCGCCGGTTTGTTCACGCGCTTCTTTGCCGCGGCGCTCGCCATCGAACTGCTGATCGCCATGTTCGCCGCGCATTGGGCCAAGGGCTTCTCGGTCGGCGCCGGCGGCTATGAATACGTGCTGTTCCTCGGAATCGTCTGCTTCTACATCGCCATCCGCGGCGGCGGCCCCTACTCGGCCGACGCCAAGATCGGCAAGCACCTGTAGACAGCGCCAGGTCGGGCTAAAGCCCGATCCTGTCGAACAGCAACGCCATGCGCCGCGCCCAGGTGTGATCCGCCCGGGCGCGGGCATAACCGGCCTCGCGCAGGCGCGCGGCATGCGCTTCATGGCTGAGCAGATAGTGCGCTTTATCGATAAACTCGTCGCGCGACCGGTAGGTCTCGATCTCCTTGCCGATGTCGTAGCAGTCCTCGATCTCCGCCGTGTGCGCGGTGAGGTAAGCGGCGCGGCACATCGGAATTTCGAAATCGCGCAGGCGCACATGGGGCACCAAAGCCGAGCACGGGCGGCCGTCGGCCCAGACATTGCTGAGATTGATGTGCACGGCATAGCGCGCCACCGTCTCGGCGAATTTTCCCTCTGGCACGCTGCCTTTGGCCGCTTGCGCCACGATGGGTGCAAGCCTTCGCGTCGCGTTGCGATAACGCCATTGCCGGACCAGCCGCGCCGCGCCGCGCAATGCGCCGTCGCGGCGCAACACCTGCCGCGCCGCGTCGAGATAGCTCGGCAATGTTCCCGGCACCGGCGCGCTGCGGCCGAGATAGACTGCGGATGGCGCGGCACTTGGCTCGCGCGTCGATGACCAGCCGGCGCCGTAAATATCGAGCGGCAGACCGGCGTCAATTGCCGCCGCGAGCCAGCGGTCGCGGTCGGCATAACGCTGGCCGATGAAGGCCACGCGCGCCTGGCGTTCGACGCCATCAACCGGCCGATAGATTTCCGGGTCGGCGCCCATTTGCACCCAGACCGGCCGCGCGCCCGCGGCCAGATAAGAAGCCCGCGCCTCCTTTTCCGGGTGCCAGGAAACATCCGCAGCGGCCGCCACCGCATCGACCAGCTCGAACTGATAGATGCTGTTGCAATAGAAATTCACCGTCGGAATGCCGAGCGCGCGCAGCTGCGCGAAGCCCGCGGGATCGAAATGGGCGTTGTAGAAATACGACAGAAACAGCCCGATCGACTTTTCCCGGTGCGCACGCGTTACTTCGTCGATAATCGCCTGCGTGGTGCGGGCGCGCGCTTCCAGCTCCTGCGCCGTGAAGCCCGCGCCGATATGCATGAAGCGGCTGGTCGCCAACAGATCGATCTGCGATTCAACAATCTCGTGCCCGAGCGCGCGCAAAGCCGGGTAAAAATTGCCGCTCCACAGGCCGCCATAAAACAAGGCCGGGTCGCGGGCGTGGCGAACTGCCGTGAATATCCGCATGCGCGACTAACCTATCAGGCCGCCTTGCGTATCCACGCCTTGTTGTCGTGAAAGGCGGCGCCGCCGAAGGGTGCGATCGCGTCGGCGCCGGTCAGCGTATTGATGCCGCGGCCGTCGGCGTAAGCCGAATTCGGCCAGATCGATTCCGCGATCAAGACGCCGCGGCGCAGTCCCGCAAACAGCCGCGCATGCAGGCGCACCTCGCCGCGCAGATTGCCCAGCACGACGTAATCGCCGTCGGCAATGCCCTGCGCGGCCGCGTCGTCGGGATGAATGAGCACCGTCGGCCGCTTCTCGGCGGCAATAGACGTCGGCGTCTCGTTAAAGGTCGAATTAAGAAAACCGCGCGCCGGCGACGTCGCCAGCCGGAACGGATGCGCGTCGTCGGCAACTTCGATCGAGGTCCAGTGGCCGGGCAGCGCCGGCATCTGTTCGACCGGCCCGGAATTATTCGGACTGCGGAACGGCACGCGCGGCCAGTCTGGCTTGAAGCGGAATTTGCCATCGGGCCAGTTGAAGCCGTCGAGATAATGCGCCTGCCGGAATGGCGGCTGCACATCGAGCCAGCGATTTTCCTCCAGTTCGGCGAGCGTACCGCGCTTCGACACCGTGAGCATCTGGTCGATGAGTTCGCGCGGGCTGAGCGCAAAAGCCGGATGCGAAGCGCCAAGCCGCTTCGCCAGCGCAGTAATCACCTCGTGATTGTTGCGGCACTCGCCCGGCGCCTCGACCAGCTTCGGCCCCATGATGATGTATTGATGGCCGCCGCCGCGATAGACATCGTCGTGTTCGAGAAACGTCGTCGCCGGCAGCACGATGTCGGCCATCGCCGCGGTCTCGGTCATGAACTGTTCGTGCACGCAGGTGAACAGATCGGGGCGCGCAAAGCCGCGCTTCACGAGCGTCTGGTCGGGCGCCACCGACACCGGATTGGTGTTCTGGATGAACAAAGCATCGACCGGCGGACCACCCTGCAACGCCTCGCGGTCGCCGGTGAGAATGGCGCCGATGCGCGACTGATCGAGCATGCGCACCGAGCGGTCATGCGCATCGAGGCCCTCGATCGTCGTCTTGTCGAGTTGGTAAATGTCGGCATTGTTGTGGAAAGCGCCGCCGCCCTCGTACTGCCACGCCCCGGTGACCGCGGCGATACAGCTGGCCGCGTGCATATTGGCAGCGCCATTGCGCGAACGGGCAAAGCCATAGCCGAGCCGGAAGAACGTGCGTTTGTTATCGCCGACCAGTCTGGCGAAAGCCTCGATGGTCTCGACCGGCGTGCCGGTGATGTGTGACGCCCACTCAGGGCCGCGCGCGCGCAAATGCGCTTCCAGTTCGCGCGGCGCGTCGGTGTACTTCTCAAGATAATCCCAATCCGCCTTACCGTCGCGGAACAGGCAATGCATCACCGCGCAGGCCAGCGCGCCGTCGGTGCCGGGCTTGACCAGCACGGCGAGGTCGGCCTGCTCCATCGTGCCGTTCATGTAGATGTCGACCGCGACGATTTTCGCGCCGCGCTCTTTGCGGGCGCGCGTCGCATGCGTCATCACATTAACCTGGGTGTTGACCGGATTGGTGCCCCAGATCACCACCACATCGGACTTCGCCATTTCGCGCGGATCGACGCCGGCGATCTTGCCCGTGCCGGCGGCAAAGCCGGCATAGGCCGGATTGACGCAAATGGTCGAATGAAAGCCGGAATACTTTTTGACGTGGCGCAGCAGGTTGATGCTGTCGCGCATCACCAGCCCCATCGTACCGGCGTAATAATACGGCCAGACGCTCTCCGTGCCGCCGCGCGCCTCGGCCTTGAGCAATTGCTCGGCGACGAGATCGAGCGCGGCGTCCCAGGAGATGCGACGGAAGTCGCCCGAACCTTTATTGCCTAAGCCTTTATCGCCGACGCGCTGCATCGGATGCATCAGCCGCTCGACGTGATGCTGGCGCTCGGCATAGCGCGCCACCTTGGCGCAGATGACGCCCGCCGTGTAGTCGTTGTCTTTGGAGCCACGCACGCGGCCAATCGTGTGCGCGTCGAGCAATTCAACATCGAGCGCGCAGGTCGACGGGCAGTCATGCGGACAGGCGGAATGGCCTATCCTGATATTGGCTTTGGGCGGGCGGACGTTTTGATTCATGCGGCCGGCAGTCTAGCGCCGGCCGCATGGATTGTCTCGCAGCCGTATCAGGCCTTTTGCCGCTCGACGTGCCAGCGCCTGCGGCTGTACGTGTAGACGATCGCCATGACGACAATCAGGGCGCCGCGAATGCTCCAGATCGTGCCCAGGCTCGGCGTCGCGCCGCCGAACACCGCGGCGCTGAAGCGGTCGACGACAATCCAGACCACCAGGCCAAGGCCGGCCATGACTTCGTCGAGATAGAGCCGGCGGTGACGCCGCACCATGAAATAGCCGATGGTGAAGACGATCAGGCCGCCGACCGGGCCGCCCCAGTCGTGCAGCGCATGGCGGGTGGCTTCGCTGAACACGGTGGCCAGGAACGGATCGGTCGCCATGATGTCGCCGGCGACCCAGCCGAGCAGCGCGCCGCCGGCCCAGACCAGCACGCGGAAGCGCTCGAGCAAGGCCATCAGCAAAGCCGACCCGGCGACGATTAGCGGCACGCTGGTGGCGAGCCCGAAGATGATCAGCATGGTCTTGATGCTGGCCGCATGCGCGATGTCGACGCGGGCGGCGGCGATATCGGCCGACGCCGCGATGGCGATGACATTGTCGAGGCTCATGACGATGTCGGCGATGGCGACGATGCGCACAGCGCTCCACAAGGTCTCGCCGCTCTTGACGCCCTCGCCCTCGGAATCCTCGGTCACCAGCTTGGTGGCGACCCAGAACAGCAGCACGCCGCCGACCAGCTTGAGGAACGGATAGTTCATCGCCTCGGCAACGACGAGCGTGAACACAACACGCAGCAGCACCGCGACGCCGGCGCCCATGATCATGCCCCACAGGCGCTGCTTGGGCGGCAGCGTCATGCAGGCCATGGCGATGACAACGGCATTGTCACCCGACAGGATGATGTTGACGCCGATGATTTGAGCGGCCGCGATCCAGATCGGCGCGTGCGTTATGTTGTCCCAAAAATAGTCCACGCGTTCCCCCTAGACTTGCATTTATGTTGTCGGCCGCTCGTTCGGACTAGCCGACGATTTCGTTGCCGGAAAAGAACTGGCCGATTTCGATGGCGGCGTTCTCGGCCGAGTCCGAACCGTGCACCGAGTTTTCGCCGATCGACTTGGCGTGCACCTTGCGGATGGTGTTGGCGTCGGCCTTCGACGGGTCGGTGGCGCCCATCACTTCGCGGTACTTGGCAATGGCGTTCTCGCCTTCCAGCACCTGGACGACGACCGGCGCGGAGATCATGAATTCGACCAGCTCGCCGAAGAACGGCCGCGCTTTGTGCACGCCGTAGAACTGCTCGGCCTGCGCCTTGGTGATCTGCACGCGCTTCTGCGCGACGATGCGCAGGCCGGCCTTCTCGATCATGGCATTGATGGCGCCGGTCAGGTTACGCGCGGTCGCATCGGGTTTAAGGATGGAAAAAGTACGCTCGACCGCCATCGGAATAGTCCTTCAGGATTTGCGCCGGTGGGATGACCGGCGATAAGGGGGAAATTGCCTCGTTGCCGCGGCTTATACCGGGGGGGCGGAAGCCCGGCAAGTTCGGTGATTGGGCGATCCCACTGCAAAATCCCGCCGTGTTTCTCACCATTTCGCAAGAAATTCGGCCCGTCTTCGCGCCGATTTTAAAGATTGCCTTGTGCAGCGCACTCGTCCAAAAGGCGCGCATGCTCATCATCGAAGACCTCACGGTCCGCATCGCCGGGCGCTCGCTGCTGGAAGACGCCTCTGCCCGCATCGTGCCGGGCGCGCGTGTCGGCCTGGTCGGCCGCAACGGAACCGGCAAGTCGACCCTGTTTAACGTCATCACCGGCGAACTGGCGGCCGAAGGCGGCTCGATCGACATCCCGCCGCGCTGGCGCATCGGCCGCCTCGCCCAGGAAGCGCCGAACGGCCCGGAGCCTCTCATCGAGGTCGTGCTCAAGGCGCCGAGCGAGCGCACCGAACTGATGCACGAGGCGGAAACCGCCACCGATCCGCACCGCATCGCCGAAATCCAGACGCGGCTTGCCGACATCGGCGCGCACGCCGCCCCTGCCCGCGCCGCCTCGATATTGTCCGGCCTCGGTTTCTCCACCGCCGATCAGGCACGGCCCTGCACCGAATTTTCCGGCGGCTGGCGCATGCGCGTCGCGCTGGCCGCGACCTTGTTCTCCGAGCCCGATCTTCTGATGCTCGACGAGCCGACCAACTATCTCGATCTCGAAGGCACGTTGTGGCTGCAGGACCATCTGGCGCGTTATCCGCACACGATGATCATCATCAGCCATGACCGCGATTTGCTCGACAATTCGGTCAATCAAATCCTCTCCCTCGAAGCCAAGAAGCTGACGCTGTACAAAGGCGGCTATTCGGATTTCGAAAGGCAGCGCAGCGAGAAGCTGGTGCTGGATCAGAAGATGATGAAGAAGCAGGACGCGCAGCGCGCGCATCTGCAAGCTTTCGTCGACCGCTTCCGCGCCAAGGCCTCGAAGGCGACGCAGGCGCAGTCGCGCATCAAGATGCTGGCCAAGATGCAGCCGATCTCGTCGATGGTCACCGACGACGTGCGGCCGATCGTCATTCCGCCGCCGGAGAAACTTTTATCGCCGCCGATCATCGCCACCGACGATGTCGAGGTCGGTTATGACGGCCGCGTGATCTTGTCGGACCTGTCGCTGCGCATCGACAATGGCGACCGCATCGCGCTGCTCGGCTCGAACGGCAATGGCAAATCGACTCTCGTGAAGCTGCTCGCCGGCAAGCTCAAGCCGATGAGCGGCACGGTGACGCGCGCGGCGACCTTGAAGGTCGGCTATTTCGCGCAGCACCAGGTCGACGAACTCGACATGGAAGGCACGCCTTACGAGCATGTGCGCAAATTGATGCCGGACCAGCCGGAAGCCAAAGTGCGGTCGCGCGTCGGCGTCATCGGCTTCTCGGGCCAGGCCGGCAACACCAAAGTCGAGAAGTTGTCGGGCGGCGAAAAAGCCCGTCTTTTGCTGGGTCTGGCGACCTTCGCCGCGCCGCATCTCATCATCCTCGACGAGCCGACCAACCATCTCGACATCGACAGCCGCGGCGCGCTGATCGAAGCGATCAACGATTTTTCCGGCGCCGTGATCCTGGTGTCGCATGACCGGTACTTGCTCGAAGCCTGCGTTGACCGGCTCTGGCTGGTCGCCGGCGGCCATGTGAAGCCGTATGACGGCGACCTCAACGACTATATGCGTCTCGTCCTGTCGTCGGACAACCGCCACATGACGGTCGGCGCCAAGTCGGCCAAGCGGCAGGACCCGGTTCAGGCGCGGCGCGCGGCGGCTGAAAAGCGCGTCGATACCGCGCCGCTGCGCAAGAAAATCTCGGAAGCGGAAGCGCAGATCGCGCAGCTCAACAAGCAACTCGGCAAACTTGATGCAACGCTCGCTGACGGCACGGTGTTCGCCAAGGACCCGGCGCGCGCGGCCGAATTGTCGAAGACGCGCGCCAATGTGGTGGCCGCGATCGCCAAGGCCGAGGAAGCCTGGCTTGCCGCGTCGAGCGCGCTCGAGACAGCTTGAACTACCGGATCTGCGTCGGCGGCGTCGTGCGCGGCCTTGGTGCCGGTTTCCTTTTCGCCACCGGTTTGGCGGCGGGCTTGGGCTGCACGGGCGCGGCAGTGATTTCCTTCAGGCGTCCCGACGAGAAAGTGTAGATGCCGGGCCGCGGCGCGGCCAGATAGGTCAGCACGACGCGGCGTTCGTTATTGTCGCCGGCGCCGATGTTGACATTGGCCGGCGTGCCGGCGCGGCGCACCACGTCGCATTCGCTCATGCCGAGCGCGATGCCGCCATAAACGAGCGGCTCCCCTGGGCTGGTGCCTGACACGGAGGAGCCTGCCGGCATCGGCGCGCCGGCGAGATCGCCCGCCATCGATCCGACCGCCGGTTCGGCAGGCGGCTGCGGCGCGGCTTGCGGCGCTTCCGCGACGATAGCGGCCGAGCAACGGCCATCGGCGCCAACCAGGTCCTCAGCGGCGACCGGACCGCGCGGCCCGAGATCGAAATTGGATCTAGTGACGGCGGCGGAACCGTCGGACCGGGCGCCGATGCTAAGCGGTTGGGCAAACCACCGATCGCTCTTGAACACTTCGGTCGCGTTGGAACAGCCGGAAACCGCCGCCGCGAGCGCGGCCAGACCCATGAAATTCAGAAAAACGCGGCGACCTGGCAAAACGACTTCCCCCGGACATGTACTATCGTCTTGTCCCTTATGACGTATTTTGCGTCATCACAATGGCGGGCGGCAAGGGCCGTTAACGCAAAGCTCAGGCCTTTTTGACCCAGCGGCCCTGTTCGTCCGGCTGCCAGTAGGTCGCGGCGAAGCCCTTGGCCTTGGCGGTGGCCCAATGGACGCGCGCCGCCGCCACGGCTTCGTCGTCGTCCCCATCGAACACCAGAACGATACGCGCATAGGCCTCAGCATCGGCGGGTAGCGGCGCGCCTTCAATAAGAAAGCGCACCGTCGCTTCATTTGGATTGCTGTCGGCCAACGTCAGCAATACCGGCTGCGCCGCCGCTTCCGGTTCACGCCAGGTGCCGTGCGGCAGGAAGCCCTCCTCGCTGTAGGTCCACAGATGCGCATCGAGCGCATTCATGCGCTCTTCCGACGTGCCCTGCACGGCCACCATCCAGCCGCGCTCGAGCGACTTCTCCAGAAGCGGCGTCAACACGCCTTCCAGTTTCTGGCCTTGCAGGTGGTAGAAAAGAACTTCGGTCATCCGTTAAAAGTCGCGCTCACTTTTCGTAATGATCGGCCACGAGTTTATCCAAAAGCCGCACGCCCCAGCCCGAGCCCCAGCTTTTGTTGATATCGCTTGAACGCGAGTCCATGCCGGTGCCGGCGATGTCGAGATGCACCCACGGCGTCTTGTCGGCGATGAAACGCTGGATGAACTGCGCGGCGGTGATAGCGCCGCCCCAGCGCGAACCGCCGGTGTTTTTCATGTCGGCGAATTTGGAATCGATCATCTTGTCGTAGAACGGCGACAGCGGCATGCGCCAGACTTTCTCGTCCACCGCCTCGCCGGCGAGATGCAGACGATGGCTGAGTTCATCGTTATTGGTGAACATGCCGGCATACTCCTGGCCGAGCGCGACGATGATCGCGCCGGTCAAGGTCGCCAGATCGATCATGAATTTCGGCTTGAAACGCTTGGCAGTGTACCAGAGCACGTCGGCAAGAACGAGACGGCCCTCGGCATCGGTGTTGATGATCTCGATGGTCTGGCCCGACATCGACGTGACGATATCGCCCGGCCGCTGCGCGTTGCCGTCCGGCATGTTCTCGACCACGCCGATCACGCCGACAACATTCACCTTCGCCTTGCGCGCGGCGAGCGCATGCATCAGGCCGACCACGCAGGCCGCGCCCGCCATGTCGCCCTTCATGTCTTCCATGCCGGCGCCCGGCTTGATCGAAATACCGCCGGTGTCGAAGCACACGCCCTTGCCGATGAAGGCCAACGGCGCATCTTTTTTCTTCCCGCCGTCCCAGCGCATCACCACGGTGCGGCTGTCGCGGCGCGAGCCCTGGCCGACGCCGAGCAGCGCGCCCATGCCGAGCTTGGTCATCGCCTTGACGTCGAGCACTTCGACCTTGACGCCGACCTTCTTGAGCGCCTGCGCGCGGCGGGCGAATTCATCCGGATAGAGAATATTGGGCGGCTCGTTGACCAGATCGCGCGCCATCAGCACGCCGCCGGCAATCGCCTCGCGCGCGACGAACGCCTTGCGCGCGGCGGCCGCGTCGCCGGTGGCGATGGTGACGCTGCGCTTGGCCGGCGGCTTGTCGTCGTCCTTGCTTTTGGTCTTGTAGCGGTCGAAGGCATAGGCGCGCAGCAGCACGCCCTGCGCGAGGTCAGCCGCCTGCTCCCCCGTCATCGCCTCGTTGGGCAACTCGGCGAAGACCATCAGTTCGCTCGCCCCGGACGGCATCTTGCCCATCGCCACGCCGCCGAACTTGACGAAATCCTGCGGCTTTAAATCGGCGGTTTTGCCCGCTCCAATAACGACCAGCCGGTCGATCTTCAGCCCTTCGGGCATGACCAGGCCGAGGGATTTGCCGTTTTTGCCAGTAAAGCGCTCGGCCTTGGCGGCGCGCGCAACCAGGCCAATGGCCGATCCCAGTACCTTGGCGGTGGCGGGGCCAAATTTGAGCCCCTCATCGCAGAAAACCACCAAAACACCCCGGTCGGGCGCGGTGAAGGGGCCAAATCCGAGCTTGGGGGCATCGGCCATAACAGATCGTCCTTATGCTGGATCAGATTCGTGGTCGGGTCCGCACCATATGGCGCGCCCACACTCGCTCTGCAAAGGCCCTTCGTCCGCTTGGCAAAGTTTCTTACAGCCTCACTGAGCGGTAATTAGATGCCTTCCTGATCTCCCTGGAACAGCAATTTTGTTGCCAGAATCGACCACAAAGGGCTTCCTCCGGGCGGGGGTTGCGGCGCCTGCCGTTTACCATTTGTTGTTCATGATCAACGGCTTTGCCTTTGCGAAGCCACTTTGTCGACGGATCAAGGTAAACCTAACGGGGGTTATGGTTACTGTTGCTTGCTCGCCAGGCGCAGGAAGCCGAGGGCGATGACGCTCGCGGCTCAAAGGTTTGCCGTCTCAAGGGAACGACGCTGCGGATGGGCTCAATCGGCCAATACATATTTCGCACGACCTTCGGTGCGTTTCTGCTCGTCCTGATCAGCCTGACCGCGCTGATCTGGGTGACGCAGGCGTTACGCGACATCGACATCATGACGAGCCAGGGCCAGACCATTCTGGTCTTTATCGGCATTACCGGCCTGATCATTCCCCTGCTCGTTCTGGTAATTGCGCCGATCGCTCTTTTGATCGCCGCCGCGCATACGCTCAACAAGCTATCGACCGATTCCGAAATCATCGTGATGAACGCCGCCGGCATGTCGCCCTGGCGTCTGTTCCGCGCCTTCATGTCGGTCGCCATCGTGGTGGCGATCGTCATCACGGCGATCAGCGCCTATTTCGCGCCCAAGGGTCTGCGCATGTTGCGCGACTGGCTGACCGAAGTGCGCGCCAATGTCGTCTCGACCATCGTGCAGCCGGGCCGCTTCACCAGGATCGACACCGGCGTCATCATCCATATCCGCGAACGCCAGCGCAACGGCCTGCTGGTCGGCATCTTCCTCGACGACCAGCGCAATCCGAACGAGCGCACAACTGTGCTTTCGGAGTCCGGCGAACTTCTCGACAATGACAACGGCACCTTCCTGGTCCTGCAGAAGGGCTTCATTCAGCGCCAGGAAGCCGGCAAGAACGACCCGGCCATCGTCGAGTTCGACCGTTATGCGTTCGATCTGTCGCAGTTTGCCGGCAACGCGCAGGCGGTCAAATATTCAATTCGCGAGCGCTATCTCTGGCAATTGGCGTTCCCCGATCCAAAGGACCAGTTCTACATCGAACAGCCGGGCCAGTTTCGCGCCGAACTGCATGACCGCCTGGTGGCGCCGCTATATCCGATTGCGTTTGTGGTTATCGCCTTTGCCTATCTCGGCGCACCGCGCACCAACCGGCAAAGCCGCGCATTGTCGATGGTCGGCGCCGTTGGCGGGGTAGCGCTTTTGCGCCTGATCGGCTTTGCCTCGACAGTGTTCGGCGCCACCGTGCCTTGGATGCTGTCGCTGCAATATATCGGCTTCGCCATCGCCCTCGGCGGCGGCCTGTTTGTCATCCATCGCGGCCTGATCATCGAACCGCCAGCGTTCCTGACCAACTGGATCGCCGTCGTGACCGAACGCATCTCCCAGCGGTTTGCCACGCCATGAACATCATGGGCGGAAAAATCGCGCGCTATTTCGGAATGCGCTTTCTCAGCACGGTGCTTTTGGTGTTTGCCGGCATCTTCGCGCTGGTGACTCTGATCGACTACATCGAGATGATGCGGCGCGCCAGCGACGTCCCGAACGCGTCGGTGATCCTGATTGCCAAGACATCGCTGTATCGCGTGCCGCAGGTGACCGAACGCATCCTGCCGTTCTGCATCCTGATCGGCGCGATGTCCTGCTACCTGACCTTTTCGCGGCGACTGGAGTTGGTCGTCGCCCGTGCTGCCGGCATGTCGGCATGGCAATTCATCTCGCCGGCGCTGATGGTGGCCTTCCTGATCGGCATCTTCGCCACCACGGTATACAATCCGGTTTCCGCCGTGCTGCAGGAGCGCTCGAAACGGTTCGAAGCCGAACTGTTCGGCAAGGACCCCAGCACCGTGCACGGCGGCGGCCCGTTCTGGGTAAGCCAGCGCAACGATAGCGGCCAGGCCATTATCAACGCCAAATCGAGCCGCGATCAGGGCGTCACGCTGGCGGGCGTCACGGTTTTCACCTTCGATACCGCCGGCCAATTCAAGCAGCGGATCGAATCCCGGGCCGCGGTGCTGGAGCCCGGCCTGTGGCGACTGCTGGACGCCCGCGTTCACGAGCTGCGCACGCTGCCTGTCACCCACCGCGAGTTCAGCCTCAAGACCAACCTGACGGCCGAGCAAGTACGCGAAAGCTTTGCGACACCGGAGACTGTGCCATTTTGGGAACTGCCACTGTATATCAAGATCGCCGAGAACGCTGGCCTTGTCGCGGCAGGCTATAGATTGCAGTTCCAGAAGCTTCTCGCCCGGCCGTTTTTTCTGGCGGCCATGGTTCTCCTTGCCGCTTCGGTGAGTTTACGGTTCTTCCGTTTTGGCGGCGTGCAAAAGATGGTTTTAAGTGGCGTCGGCGCCGGCTTTCTGCTTTATATTTTGCAGAAGGTGACCGAGGATCTAAGCAAGGCCGAGCTGATGCACCCTGTGGCAGCGGCGTGGCTTCCTGTTTTCGTCGGCGGTCTGACGGGGTTTATTGCGTTATTGTACCAGGAGGACGGGTGATGGCGGTGCGCTTGTGCACTCGTCCACCAGCGTCGAGGCTTAACCGCCGCGGCGCCGCCAAAGTTGTTGCCGTCCTCGCCTTGCTGGCCTGCGGCGGCACAGCCGCGTTCGCGCCGGCTCACGCCCAGCAATTCCAGTTTCCGCCCGTCCCTGCCCCAATCAAGAAACAGGTTCGCGTCGATCAATCCGGGCAAAAGCAGATGCTCGTGCAGGCGCGCGAGATCAACTACGACTACACCAATAACCTAGTGTCGGCGGTCGGCAATGTGCAGATTTATTATGGCGGCTCGACGCTTGAAGCCGACAAGGTCATTTACGACCAAAAAGGCAAACGCCTGCACGCGGAGGGCAATGTCCGTCTGACCGAAGTAGACGGCAAGGTCACCTATGGCGAGATCATGGATCTGGCCGACGATTACCGCGACGGCTTTGTCGATTCACTGCGGCTGGACAGCCCCGATCAGACCCGGATGGCTGCGGCGCGCGCCGAACGCACCAAGGGCAACTTCACCGTCTTCCATAACGGCGTTTACACCGCCTGCGAGCCCTGCAAGGACGATCCGAAAAAGCCGCCGCTGTGGCAGGTCAAAGCCGCCCGCATCATTCACGATCAGGGCGAGAAAATGATGTATTTCGAGGACGCGCGCCTCGAATTCTACGGCGTGCCGCTCGCCTACATGCCTTATTTTTCCGCGCCGGATCCGACGGTCAAGCGCAAGACCGGCGTATTGATTCCGGCGGTGACGAACACGACGAAATACGGCACCGGCATTGACGTACCTTATTACTGGGCGCTGGCGCCGGATTACGACGCCACGTTCGAGCCGATGTACACGACCCGGCAAGGCTTGATGTTGCAGGGCGAATTCCGCCAGCGCCTGATCAACGGCGCCTATTCGATCCGCGCCGCCGGCATCCACCAGGCCGACAAGGAGGCCTTCCGGCGCACCGGCGGTTCGACGACGCCCGGCTACCGCGACAACCGCGGCAGTGTCGAGTCGTCCGGCCAGTTTGCCATTACCAATCGATGGATTTGGGGCTGGGACGCCCTGATGGTGTCCGACCGCACCTTCCTGCAAGACTACAACCCGCGCCTGTCGGGTTACGCGATAAACGACCCGCTGCGGACCGGCGCGACCGAAGGCATCTCGCAGCTTTACATCACCGGCCTCGGCAATCGCAGCTACTTCGATGCGCGCTCGATCTATTATCTCGGTCTGTCAGAATCCGATGCGCAGGCGCAGATACCCGTCATTCATCCGGTGATTGATTACAAATACACATTCGACCGGCCGATCCTCGGCGGCGAGCTCGGCTACAAGATCAACTTCACCAGCCTGACCCGCAATCAGGCCAATTTCGACCCGATAACTAGCGCATTTTCGTCCAGCACGTGCGCGACCAGTGCCGATACTGCTGCGGTGCGCTCCAATTGCCTCTTGCGCGGCACGCCCGGCACGTTCAGCCGCTTCTCTGCGCAAGCCGACTGGCGCCGCAGCGTGACCGACCAGTTCGGCCAGGTTTTCACGCCGTTCGCCTCGGTGCGCGCCGACTTCGCCTCGCTGTCGGTCAAGAACGACCCCAATGTGGCGAATTACATCAGCACCGGCGAGAGCAATGTCGTGCGCGTTATGCCGACGGTAGGTCTGGAGTATCGCTATCCGTTCATCAACGTGCAGTCGTGGGGCACCACCACGATCGAACCGATCGCCCAGGTCATCGTCCGGCCGAACGAAACCAAAATCGGCAGCCTGCCGAACGAAGATGCGCAGACGCTTGTTTTCGACGACAGCAATCTGTTCCGCGTCGACAAGTTCTCGGGCTGGGACCGCGTCGAAGGCGGCGGCCGCGCCAATTACGGCATCCAGGGGACGACCCAGTTCAACAATAACGGCTTCGTCAATGTCCTATTCGGCCAGTCCTACAGCCTGTTCGGCCAGAACTCGTTTGCGGTCGGCGACGCGAGCAATACCGGCCTCGACAGCGGACTCGATACCCGCACGTCGGACTATGTCGCGCGCGCCTCGTACCAGCCGAACAGCACCTATAAGTTCACCTCGCGCTTCCGGTTCGACCAGAGCAGCTTAGAAGTGCAGCGCTTTGAGCTTGAAACGAGCGCCAGATTCGAGCGCTGGAACGCCATGCTGCTGTACGGCGACTACGCCGCGCAACCTGATATCGGCTTCCTGACGCGGCGCCGCGGCCTGCTCGGTTCCGGCCAGTTCAAGATCAATTCCAACTGGGTGCTTCTCGGTTCCGCCCTTTACGACGTCGACGACAAAAAGTTCGCGCAAACCAGCGTCGGTCTTGGCTATGTCGACGATTGCCTCATTTTAGGCCTAAATTACATCACCAATTACACCTACAGCGGCAACGTGACAGCCAATCACCAGATCATGCTGCAACTCAGCCTGCGTACCCTCGGCACGACGTCGGTGAGCCAGAAGCTCGGCACGCAGGCCAACCAGAACTGATTGAAAATCGCAGGCCGCGCGCGGCCCGCATGATGTCTGGATGGATCAAGCAAGTGTTTGGGATCGAGCGATGACGGGGATCAACGTAAAACGCCGGCCGGTGCGAGACTGGATGGCGTCCAGCCAATACTGGCTGGGCTGCCTGATCGTCGTTGCCGGCCTGGCCATGCCGGCCGTTGCAGGCGCGCAAGTAGCGGTCATTGCCAATGGCTCGCCGATCACCGAACTGGACATCAGCCAGCGTACCAAGCTTCTGAACACGCAGGGCGCCAAGGGCGTCACCCGACAGACTGTCATTCAGGAACTGATCGACGACCGCTTGAAGATCGCCAAGGCCAAAAGTTATGGCATGGAAATCAGCGACGCGGAGGTCGACGCCGCGTTCCAGAACATGGCGCAGCGCCAGCGCATCTCGCCCGATCAGTTCACCGCGATGCTCGAGCGGGGCGGCATTTCGGCAAATGCCATCAAGGCGCGCTTGCGCGCCGAGATGACCTGGAGTCAGTTGGTTCGCGCCCGCTTCGGTTCGTCGCTGCAGGTCGGCGATGCCGACATTGCCGCCGCGCTCAAATCAAGCAACGAATCCGAAACGTCGGTCAGCTACATCTATACGCTCTATCCGATCACCGTCGTCATTCCGGCCGGATCGAGCGCCGGCGTCATCGACGGCAAGCGCCAGATCGCCGAAAACCTGCGCGCCCGTTTCAATTCCTGCCAAACCGGCCTGCCGCTGGCGCGGGCATTGCGCGACGTCGCCGTGCGCGAACCGATCAGCAAGAACGGCGCCGAATTGCCAGAGCAGTTTCGCGATCTGCTCGCCAAGCTCGAAGTCGGCCGGCTGAGTACGCCGGACGTGACGGCGCAAGGCTTGCAGATGTTCGCGCTGTGCGAGAAAAAAGAAAGCAAGTCGGACTCGCCGGCCAAGCGCGAACTCCGCGAAAAGATTTTTACCTCGCGCTACCAGGCGGAATCGAAAAAATATCTCGATGAAATCCGCAAGTCTGCAATGATCGAATACAAATGAGCGCCGCGGCCGGCCCTCCCCTTGTCCTGACGCTCGGCGAGCCGGCCGGGATCGGCCCCGATTTGACGTTGGCGGTGTGGAAACGGCGCGTCGAACTCGACCTGCCGCCATTCTACGTTATCGGCGATCCTGATTTTTACCGGCAGCGGGCCGCGCTGCTCGGCCTCGATGTGCCGGTCGCGGCAACAACGCCGGCGCTGGCCTGCCAGAGTTTCGCGCGGGCGCTGCCGGTAGTCGCGCTCGACATGAAAGTGACGGCCCGGCCGGGGAAGCCTGACGCCAGCAGCGCGCCGGCGGCAATCGCTTCGATCCGCAGCGCGGTCGCCGACGTTCTGGAAGGCCGCGCTTGCGGGCTTGTCACCAATCCGATTGCCAAGAGCGTTCTTTATCGCGGCGGCTTTGCTGAGCCGGGGCACACTGAATATCTGGCAAAGCTGGCGGAAGAAGCGAAGGCGCAGCGCTATCGTCCTGTGATGCTGCTGTGGTCGCCGGAACTGGCCGTGGTGCCGGTGACCATCCACCTGCCGCTCAAGGACGTGGTGACACACCTGACCGCCGACCTGATCGTCGAAACCGGCCGCATCGTGGCGCGCGATATGGCCTCCCGGTTCGGTATTGCGCGGCCGCGCCTGGCGGTCGCCGGGCTCAATCCGCACGCCGGCGAGGAAGGCACGCTCGGCGAAGAGGACGTTCGTATCGTTGCACCCGCCGTTGCGCGGCTGCGCGCCGAGGGCATCGACGCAATCGGGCCGCTGCCGGCCGACACGATGTTCCACGAGCGCGCGCGCGCGACCTATGACGTGGCGCTGTGCATGTATCACGACCAGGCGCTGATCCCGATCAAGACACTGGCTTTCGACCACGGCGTCAATGTCACGCTCGGCCTGCCGTTTGTACGCACCTCGCCCGATCACGGCACCGCTTTCGATATCGCGGGCACTGGCACGGCCAATCCAATGAGTTTGGTGGCCGCGCTGCAATTGGCGGCACGTCTGTCGGCGGCGGCGCCCGCCCTTGTAGCCGCCAAGTGAACCAAATCGACGACTTGCCGCCGCTGCGCGAGGTCATCCGCAAGCACGGCTTAACGCCGAAGAAATCGCTCGGCCAGAATTTCCTGCACGACCTCAACCTCACCGCGCGCATTGCGCGTGCCGCCGAGCCTTTGGAAAATGTCACCCTTGTCGAGATCGGCCCCGGCCCCGGCGGCCTGACGCGGGCGCTGCTGACGCTCGGCGCGCGCCGCATCGTCGCGGTCGAACGCGATACGCGCGCCATTGCTGCGTTACAGGAAATCGCCGAACGCTATCCCGGCCGCCTCGACATCGTCGAAGGCGACGCCCTGAAAATCGACGTGCGCGAGCAACTCGGCCCGGAGCGCGCGCGCATCGTCGCCAACCTGCCGTACAATATCGGCACGGTGCTCCTGATCGGCTGGCTCACCGCCGAGCCGTGGCCGCCGTGGTACGATTCCATGGTATTGATGTTCCAGCGCGAGGTGGCCGAGCGCATCGTCGCCAAGGTCGGCGACAAAGCCTATGGCCGGCTCGCCGTTCTGGCCGGCTGGCGCACCGAGGCGAAAATCCTGTTCGATGTCGCGCCGCAGGCTTTCGTGCCGCCACCGTCGGTCACGTCGTCGGTGGTGCGGCTGGTGCCTCGGCCGGTGCCATTGCCGTGCGACGCTGTCGCCTTGCAACGGGTCACCGAGGCCGCCTTCGGCCAACGCCGCAAGATGTTGCGGCAGAGCCTGAAATCCCTGGGCGTCGATGCCGGCGCTTTGCTCAGCGACGCGGGAATTGAACCGACCGCCCGCGCCGAGGAAATCGACGTCGCGGGTTTCGTGACGCTGGCACGCGCCTTTACGGCGATGCGTTAAGGCGTGAGCGCTTTCAATTCCGCCAGCAGCTTTTCGACGAACACATTCAAGTTCGGCATTTTCACGCGCTTGAGGCGTTCGGCGGTGAGGATGGCCCGCAAACGCTCGAAACTTTTCTGCAGGTCACGATTGACCAGAACGTAGTCGTATTCGTTCCAGTGCTGGAATTCTTCGGCCGCGTTGCGCAGGCGTTGCGCAATCACCTCGGCGCTGTCTTCCGCCCGGCGCACGAGACGCGATTTGAGGTCCGGAGCCGATGGCGGCAACACGAAAATGGTAACGACGTCATCAGGCATCTTCGACCGCAATTGTTGCGTGCCCTGCCAATCGATGTCGAACAGCACGTCGCGGCCCTCACTGAGCGCCCTCTCGACCGGCTCGCGCGGCGTGCCGTAATAATTGCCGTGCACTTCCGCCCATTCGAGCAGTTCGCCATGGTCACGCATGCTCTCGAACTTCGCCTTATTGACGAAGTAGTAATGCGTGCCGTCGATCTCGCTCGGCCGTTTCACTCGCGTTGTTGCCGAAATCGAAAGCTCCAGCTTGCCGGGATACTCGATATTTTCTTTTTCGAGCAGATTGCGCGTCAGCGTCGTCTTGCCGGCGCCGGAAGGCGACGACAGCACCAGCATGATGCCGCGCCGGCTGATGTCGGGTTCGTCGTTCATTCGAGGTTCTGCACCTGCTCGCGGAATTGCTCGACCACGCCCTTCAGCTCAAGGCCGGTATTGGACAGGTCGAGGTCGTTGGCCTTGGCGGTCAGGGTATTCGATTCGCGGTTGAGTTCCTGCGCCAGAAAATCGAGCTTGCGGCCAACCGCGCCGCCTTCGGCGAGCAGCTTGCGCACCTGCTCGCCATGCGAGGCGAGCCGATCGAGTTCTTCACGGATATCCGCCTTGGTAGCGAGCAAAATGGCTTCCTGATGCAGCCGGTCTGAATCGAACCGCTGCGAAGCCGACAGCAGCGTGCCGACCTGCTCGGCCAGCCGCGCCTTGATCGCTTCCGGCTTGCGGCCGGGCGCGGCTTCGGCGCGCGCCGCAAGCGCTGCGATCTCGTCGAGCCGCGCTGTCAGCAGCTTACCGAGCGTCGCGCCCTCGGCCTGCCGCATCGCTACCAGATCGGCCAGTGTCTTGCCAAAACCAGCGATAATCGCAGTCTCTGCAGCACGCCGGTCGTCGGGCTTCTCGTCCTCCTCGACAATCTCCATGACGCCTTTCAGCGCCAGAATGCCGTCGAGCGTCGGGCGGTTGGCGCCGACGATTCTGTTGTCGAGCGTATCGAGGGTGGCGATAATCGCGTTGAGCACCGGCTCGTTGATGCGCACCGTCGGCTGCACGCCTTTGCGCTCAACGGTGAGATTGGCATAGACGGTGCCGCGTCCAAGCGCGTCGGTCGCCGCCTTGCGTACCGGCACTTCGACCGCGTCCCAGCCTGGCGGCAAGCGGAAGCGAACGTCGAGGCCCTTGGCGTTGACCGACTTGATCTCCCAGCTCCACGCATAGGCGCCGACGATACCCTGCCCGCGGGCAAAACCGGTCATGCTCGACAGCGCCCCCGAAGAATTGGCCATGAATGATATCTCTGTTACTGGATCTTAAAGTTGCGCGACCTTACCGATGAGGCAAGGGCCTCACAAGGCGGACCGCCATACCTTAACGCCGGGGCGCGGCCGTCGTGTTACTGCGACGAGGCGCCGGGGTCTCGGCCGGCGGCGGCGGCGCTTCGCCGCGTTCCAGCGCGCGCAGACGCGCAACGTGCTTCTGGTGTTCGGCGTAATTTTCGGAGAACGCATGGCCGCCGGTGCCATCGGCAACGAAAAACAATTCCTTGGTGCGCGCCGGCGTCGCGGTGGCTTCCAGCGAGGCCTTGCCCGGATTGGCGATCGGCCCCGGCGGCAGTCCGTCAATGACGTAGGTATTGTACGGCGTCGCCTGCTCGATTTCGTTTTTCTGGATCGGACGGCCCAGCGCGCCCTTGCCGCCGGTCAGGCCGTAGATGATGGTCGGATCGGATTGCAGCCGCATCTTGCTCTTGAGGCGGTTGACGAACACGGCGGCGACGCGGCTTCGTTCGTCCGGCTTGCCGGTTTCCTTCTCGACGATCGAGGCGAGCGTGATCAGCTGCTCCGGCGTCGTGATCGGCAAATCGGGCGAGCGGTGCGACCATGCCTCCTGCACGGCACGTTTCTGCGCAGCCTGCATGCGCTGGATGATCAGCGAGCGCTCCATGCCACGCGTGAATTTATAGGTCTCCGGCAACAACGTGCCTTCGCGCGGAATTTCCCGGATCTGGCCGGACAAGGCCGTCGTCTCCAGAAGGCGCG
Organism: Rhizobium sp. Q54; assembly: GCA_945870035.1. GTDB lineage: Bacteria > Pseudomonadota > Alphaproteobacteria > Rhizobiales > Xanthobacteraceae > Pseudolabrys. The sequence continues at coordinate 39,548 of CAMBQQ010000022.1, forward strand.
CGACGATCTGCTCGGACGTCAGCCCCTCGGGCACGGTGAAGGAATGCTGCACCACCTTGCCTTCGGTGATGGTGTCGACCACGTCGGACAGGCTGGCGTTCTTGGTGAACTGGTATTCGCCGTGCTTGAGCGAGCCGCGCGCCTTGACCACGATCACGCCGCCCATGAAGACGTATGGGTTTTCGATGACGCCTTCGCGCACCAGCACGTCGGAGATTTCCTTGATGCCGGAGCCGTTCGGAATATTGACGATCTTGTCGGCGGCCAGCGGTCCGGGCGCTTCGAAAATCTGCTTGCCGTAATAGAGGCCGGCTCCGGTCACCACGACGATCAGCACCAGCAGCGTAAAGATGGCGTTGCCGACGATCACCAGGGGATGGCGGACGCGCTTCGAGCGGCGCATCGGCGGCGGCACCCGTTCCGGTTCGAGCGCAACGCGCGGCGAACGCGGCGCCTTGGTCGGCGGCGGGTTGGCGCCCGGCGGAGGCGGCACGGGCTGACCGCCGTTCCGAGGAAAATTCGAATTCAATGGACCGCTCTCACTATCAGCACCCGTCTATCCGCCGGGGCGGCTCCGAAAACCACAATCAGCCTCGAAGGTTGGAGACAATTATGGCGAAGCTGGGGTGCCGAGGCCAGCCCGCATTCGGCCACAGCCGGCTTTGTCCCGCCCGGGCATAGGGCGGCCGGTTATCTCAGCTTTTATGCGACGTGCCGGCGGAAGATCAACGAAGCATTGGTGCCGCCGAAGCCGAAGGAATTCGACAGCGCGACGTCGATCTCGCGTTCGCGCGCCTTGTTCGGCGTCAGGTCGATCGGCGTCTCCACCGACGGGTTCTCGAGATTGATGGTCGGCGGCACGATGCCGTCCCGCACCGCCAGGATCGAGAAAATCGCCTCGACCGCGCCGGCGGCCCCTAACAGATGGCCAATGCAGGACTTGGTCGACGACATCGACACGGTGCTGGCGGCGTTGCCGACCAGGCGCTGCACGGCGCCGAGTTCGATCTCATCGCCGAGCGGCGTCGAGGTGCCGTGCGCATTGATGTAATCGATGTCGCCGGCGGTAATGCCGGCGCGCTTGATGGCCATGCTCATGCAGCGGAACGCGCCATCGCCGTCCGGCGACGGCGCGGTGATGTGATAGGCGTCGCCCGACAGGCCGTAGCCGATCAGTTCGGCATAGATCTTGGCGCCGCGCGCCTTGGCATGTTCGAGCTCTTCGACGATGACGCAGCCGGCGCCCTCGCCCATGACGAAGCCGTCGCGGGCTTTGTCGTAAGGCCGCGAGGCACGGGTCGGCTCGTCGTTGAAATTGGTGGACAGCGCGCGCAGCGCGGCAAAGCCGGCCATCGCCATGCGGTTGACCGGAGATTCGGTGCCGCCGGCCACCATCACGTCGGCGTCGCCGAGCGCGACCATGCGGGCGGCGTCGCCGATCGCGTGCGCGCCGGTCGAACAGGCGGTGACCACCGCGTGGTTCGGGCCTTTGAGGCCGTGCTCGATCGAGACGAAACCTGACGCCAGATTGATGATGCGGCCCGGAATAAAGAACGGCGAGACCCGGCGCGGGCCCTTCTCGTGCAAGGTCACCGCCATATCGGCGATGCCCTCGATGCCGCCAATGCCGGAGCCGATGACGACGCCGGTGGCACACTGGTCTTCATGCGTCTTGGGATGCCAGCCGGCATCGTCGAGCGCCTGCTTGGCCGCGCACATCGCATAGACGATGAAATCGTCGACCTTGCGCTGCTCTTTCGGCTCCATCCACTGGTCGGGATTGTAGGTGCCGTTCGAGCCGTCGCCGCGCGGGATCATGCAGGCGATCTTGCAGGCAATATCCTCGATTTCGAACGTATCGATGCGCTTGGCGCCGCTCTCGCCTTTCAGCAAGCGGCTCCATGTCGCTTCGACGCCACAGCCAAGCGGCGTCAGCATTCCCATTCCGGTGACGACGACCCGTCTCATACCCGGCTCCACGCCAAATTTCCCGGGCCGCGCAGCGCACAGCTCGGCAGCCCATAACGAACAAAGCCAATGAGCAGCGTCAGCGCCGGCTCAGCTTTTCGCGTTTTTTTCGAGAAATTTAACGGCATCGCCGACGGTGAGGATGGTTTCGGCGGCGTCATCGGGAATTTCGCAACCGAACTCTTCTTCGAATGCCATCACCAGCTCGACGGTGTCGAGACTGTCGGCGCCAAGATCATCGATGAAACTCGCTGCTTCGACCACCTTGTCGGGCTCTACGCCAAGATGCTCCACGACGATCTTCTTCACCCGCTCGGCAATGTCACTCATCGGTCTAACCTCGTGCTTATTAAATTGGGCTGCGAGCCGGATCGGATCGCAACCATCGCGGTTCGGCCTCGTCGTGGTGACGGTGGCGCAGGCGACTTCGGATCGCGGAGTACTCCCGAACACATCGAGAGGGAGACTTCCGCCATCGGCCGCCCCAGCCGGGCCGAAATTCGGTTACCATACTTCATTTGCGTTTGCTAGCGCGCCCCAGCGTAGCCCGCCCGGCGGCGAAAAGCCAAGCAATTCCAATGGAATTCCAATGCAATTCCGATCAGTACATCACCATGCCGCCATTGACGTGGATGGTCTGCCCGGTGACGTAATGGGCCTCGTCGGAGGCCAGATAAACCGCCGCCGCCGCGATATCGGCGGGCTGGCCGAGCTTGCGCGATGGAACCTTGTCCATAATGCCCTCGCGCTGCTTGTCGTTGAGCTTGTCGATCATCGGACTGGCGATGACGCCGGGGGCAATGCAATTGGCGGTCACGTTGCGCTTGGCATATTCGGCCGCGACCGACTTCATCATGCCGACCATGCCGGCCTTCGCCGCCGTGTAATTGCCCTGCCCCGGATTGCCGGTGAAGCCGACGATCGAGGAAATGCCGATGATGCGGCCAAAGCGGCGGCGCATCATGACCGAGACGGCGGCGCGGGTGAGACGGAACGTCGCCGTCAGGTTGACGGCGATGACGCGGTCCCAGTCTTCGTCCTTCAACTGCACGAACAGATTGTCGCGGTTCATGCCGGCATTGGCGACGAGAATGTCGAGCTTGCCCATCGCCTTCTCGGATTCGGGCACCAGCGTTTCAACCGCGGCCATGTCGGAGAGATCGCACGGCAGCACATGCACCCGCTCGCCCAGTTCACCGGCAAGCTGGTCGAGCTGCTCGCGGCGCGTCCCCGACAGCGCCACCGTCGCGCCCTGGCCGTGAAATGCGCGCGCGATGCCGCCGCCAATGGCGCCGCTGGCGCCGGTGATCAGCGCGGTCTTGCCGCTTAAATCGAACATCACGCATTTCTCCCGGCTTTAAACGTAGCGACATCTTCCGGCGTGCCGACGGCGGCTGTTGTCGCACCGTCGGCGATGCGCTTGATCAGGCCGCTCAGCACCTTGCCGGCGCCGATTTCGTAAAACGACGTAACGCCGACGCCCGCCATATAGGCGACCGATTCGCGCCAGCGTACAGTGCCGGTCACCTGCGCGACCAGCGAACGGACAATGTCGGCCGGATCGCTGACCGGAGCAGCCAGCACGTTGGCGACAACCGGCACGACCGGGGCGTTGACCTTCACTTGCGCCAGCGCCTGCGCCATCACTTCGCCAGCGGGCGCCATCAAGGCGCAATGGAACGGCGCGGACACAACCAGCAGCATGGCGCGCTTGGCGCCCTTGGCCTTGGCGATCTCGACGGCGCGTTCGACCGCGGCCTTGTCGCCGGAGACGACAACCTGCCCGCCGCCATTGTCGTTAGCGGCTTGGCACACCTGTCCCTGTGATGCCTCGGCGGCGACTGCGACAGCAACATCGAATTCCAAGCCTATCAGCGCCGCCATGGCGCCGGCGCCGACCGGCACCGCCTTCTGCATGGCCTGGCCGCGCGTGCGTAAAAGCCGCGCCGCATCGGCAATGCTGAACATACCGGCGGCGGCGAGCGCCGAATATTCGCCGAGCGAATGGCCGGCAACGAACTTTGCATCGCGCTTGAGATCGAGGCCGGCTTCGGATTGCAGCACGCGAAACACGGCGAGCGACATCGCCATCAGCGCCGGCTGGGCATTTTCGGTGAGCGTCAGCGTCTCCGTCGGGCCTTCGAAAATGGTGGCGCTGAGTTTGGCGCCGAGCGCCTCATCGACTTCGTCGAAGACCGCTTGCGCCGCGGGGAAATTGGCCGCCAGCGCCTTGCCCATGCCGACCGCCTGACTGCCCTGGCCGGGAAATACGAATGCTGCCGCCATGTTGCCGCCTTTGCCGTGATTGCCGCACTTTTCGGGCCGAAAGACACCTGTGCGGCCGGTTCTGTCAACTGGCGCTGCCTAAAAGTGCACAATTCCCGGTAACCAACCTAAAAGACTCAAGCGGTAGGCTTTTTGCCATCATGAGCGATTTGGCCACTGAGGACGATATCGCGCGGGCCCGGAGCGATCCGGAGTTCCGCCAGCAATTGCTCGCGCATAACCTCGAGCGCCTGCTGGCCGCGCTCAATCATATGCGCAAAAACAACGATAAAGACCCCGTCAGCGTCCGCCAGATCAAGGAGGGCGTCGATTTGGCCGTCAAACTGGCCGACCGGCTGCACCAGAAGGACCGCAAGCCCGGTCCGAGAGCCGCCTAAAGGCCGGTTCCATAAGGCCGTTCCTTGGGCCTCAAGACCCCTTGAGTGCTTGCCTTTTGCGCCGAACGCCCTATAAACCGCGCATCTTCCGACGATCCTGGTTGGGGACTGAACGGACGGCCGGCTAACCCCGGTAGGGCCTTATCGCCCGGCGTCCCGTGTTTCCGCCTTCGGAGCAGTTTCGAGCCTTTCCCGAAAGGCTCGAAGGGCTAGGCGCCAGGGTCCAAGGATATAACAAGGGAAAGGCATTTCATGCCATTATACGAACACGTCTATATGGCGCGCCAGGATCTGAGCGTGCAGCAGGTCGAGGAATTGACCGCGAAATTGTCGGCCGTCATCACCGAAGCCGGCGGCAAGATCACCAAGAACGAATATTGGGGCCTCAAGTCCCTCTCTTATCGCATTGCCAAGAACCGCAAGGCGCACCTCACGCTGCTCAACGTCGATGCGCCGTCCGCGGCGCTGACCGAAGTCGAGCGCCAGGAGCGTTTGAGCGAAGATTGCCTGCGTTACCTCACCATCCGCGTCGAAGAGCTGGAAGAAGGCCCTTCCGCGATGATGCGCAAATCCGATCGTGACGATCGCGGTGACCGTGGCGATCGCGGTGATCGCGGCGGCGACCGTGGCGGACGCGGCGGCGAACGCCGCCCGCGCCGCGATGACGATTCTCAAGACGCCTCAGTGGAGGATTAAACCATGGCATTCGGATCATCCCAAGGTGCCGGTGGCGCAGGCGGCGCCGTTGGCGCTCGCCGTCCTTTCTTTCGTCGTCGCAAGACCTGCCCGTTCTCCGGCGCAGGCGCCCCGAAGATCGACTACAAGGACGTAAAGCTGTTGCAGCGTTACGTCTCCGAGCGCGGCAAGATCGTGCCGTCCCGCATCACCGCGGTGTCGGCCAAGAAGCAACGCGAACTGGCACAGGCCATCAAGCGTTCGCGCTTCCTCGGTTTGCTGCCTTACGTCATTCGCTAATTCTGTCATTCCGGGGCACGCGCCATTGCGCGTGAACCCGGAATCCAGAAGCGACACTGAAATATGAAACTGGATTCCGGGTCTCGGCCTTCGGCCGATCCCGGAATGACGAAACAAAGATGGTTGGGAGGGTTTCCCCTCTCTAACCGCTCTCGCAGCGGGACAGCTCGTGATGTTGCAAATCGGCCTGGTAGGCATAGGCGCAGGCGCCGCGGCAGCTTTGCTGTTCGCGTCGGTGACATCGGGCACCTGGATGTCGGTGCCGCTGTTCTACATTGCCCCCCTCCCCATCATGATCGCAGGTTTGGGCTGGAGCCATTGGTCGGCGCTGGTCGCGGCCGTCGGCGCCTCGGCAGCGCTCGGCGTGGCGTTCGGCGGCACGTTCTTTATCGCCTTTCTCGCCGGAGCAGGCCTGCCCGCCTGGTGGCTTGGCTATCTGGCGCTGCTGGCGCGGCCCGGCAATGAGACCGGCGCCCAAAGCGGCACAGCGGCATCCGCCGCGCTTGAATGGTATCCGCCGGGACGTCTTGTCGTCTGGGCCGCGGTGCTGGCCGCACTGGTCGTGATCTCCGGTCTTTTGTTTATCGGCACCGACGCGGAAACGGTCCGCGCCGGATTGAACAAGTCGATGTCGGCTATGCTGCGCCCCGAAACCGGCGCCGTGCCAGGCACTCCAGTGCCGGGCACCGACAAACCCGATCGCGTCATCGATTTCCTGGTGATGGCCATCCCGCCGGCGGCGGCGGTGATCGCCACCATCACCAGCGTGTTCAACCTCTGGCTTGCCGGGCGCATCGTGACCTTTTCCGGCCGCATGACGCGACCGTGGCCGGCGCTGGCCGAGATCGAATTCCCGAAGGGGTTTTCGGTCGCGCTCGCGGTGTCGATCGCGCTGAGCTTTCTCGACAGCCTGGTCGGCATTGTCGCCGGCGCGTTGTCCGCCGCTATCCTGATGGCTTACGGCATTCTCGGCTTCGCCGTTCTGCATTCGCTCACGCACGGCATCCGCGCCCGCGCCTTCGTCCTCGGCGGCGTCTATGCCTCGGTGATGGTTTTCGGCTGGCCGATCCTGGCGCTTTGCCTGCTCGGCATTTCCGAAACGGCTTTCGGCTTGCGTGCCCGCGCGGCGCGCAAGCGCGCCCCCCCTGCTCGCTTTTAAGTTTCACACCAACACGCAAGCGATCTCTTAAACAATCCACGAAGGAGAACTACCATGGAAGTCATTCTGCTCGAACGCGTCGGCAAGCTCGGCCAAATGGGCGACGTCGTCAAAGTCAAGGACGGCTACGCCCGCAACTTCCTGCTGCCGCGCGGCAAGGCGCTGCGCGCCAATGCCGAAAGCAAGGCCAAGTACGAGGGTATGAAGGAAGAGCTCAAGGCGCAGAGCCTTGAGCGCAAGGGCGAAGCCGGCAAGATCGCAGCCAAGGTCGACGGCAAGACTTTCACCGTCATCCGTCAGGCGTCGGAAACCGGCCAGTTGTTCGGCTCGGTCTCGACCCGCGACATCGCCACTTTGATCTCGACCGAAGGCAACACCATCAGCCGTACCGCGGTTGAGCTGAACGCGCCGATCAAGTCGATCGGCCAGTACAAGGTGCCGCTGGGGCTGCATCCGGACGTCGAAGTCTCGGTCACGATCATCGTCGCGCGCAGCGACGCCGAAGCCGAGCGCATCGGCCGCGGTGAGGACGTCACCATCCGCCGTGAAGACGCCGAAGACGCCGAAGCGGAAGCCGAAGCCGCCAAGGCGCGCGCCGAAGCCTTGTTCGACGCCGAAGAGGAAGAAGCCGAAGACGCCGCGGTGGAAGAATCTGCCGAAGGCGAAGCGCCGAAGGCCAAGCGCAAGAAGAAGACCGACGCGGAAGCGTAAGCTTCACTACGTTGCAACAATAAAAATCCCGCCTTGGACGTTGTCCGGGGCGGGATTTTTTCGTCCTAACATGAGGAGCCAACGCCCCCCTAGTGCAGACCATCAGGAAATCTTGCGTCTTGAGGAACCGTTTTACTTCGAGGAGTGCGCTTTTTCCGGACATTGAACAGGATTGGCCCAAAGATCGGCAGCTTGAACTGGCCCACATAGTAAGCCGTGGATAGTGCCTTAATTTCGA
>CAMBQQ010000023.1 GCA_945870035.1 Rhizobium sp. Q54
CCGCCCAGAACCTTCGGAAACTTGCAAAGCTGATCCCGGTGCCGGACCTGAAACCAGCCTGACAACAGATCCGGTAGCAAAGGCGGGTGCCGTCAATCTCGCGGCGCGGTCTACTTCGCTTTACAGTCGGACTTTTTCAACAAAATCGGTCAGAAGCGGACATGTTGGTAATTTGAACCTTGAGCTTCTCACCGGCTGCACCGCCAAGAAACGTAGACCCGGCCCGGCTGGTCCAACAGCGGTTCGATTTTGTAAGTGAAAGCCCGAGCGCAGGTCGTGTCGTTGCCGATCAAAGAAATAAGTATTTCAAACGGCGGTTGATTTTCGTATTGAAAGTCGGCCGCGCAATACCTGGCATTGTTGGCTTCGTCGTATTTCACTTGCCGCACGTTCACGATCGAAGCGGACCATTTTTCAATCGCAGCTAAGATCGCTGGAGTTCTCGGACCGGGCGATCCAGTGGAATAGATTTGGGTGGCGGCGGCCTTCAGCTTTCCAAGTGTCCCGAACATAACGATCCGTTTGACCCGGTCCGTATTGCAACCGTCGATTTCTTCGGCGAATGCTGGGGACCCGGGCAGACTGAGAGCGACGAGCGCACCAAGGAGCGTCATCCGGACGTTCATGTGACGTTGAGTGAAGTTTCTAAGCATATTTCTCCCCTAAACGATGCGGCCCTAGGGCTCCACGTTTTGTTCAGTATATCGAGGTGTATATTTCGCACAATACGGTTTGCTTCGCGGATGGATATCCGCGAAGTCTTCGCTGCGAATGTCAGAAAACTGCGTAATGACCGCGGTCTGACCCAAGACGACCTCGCCTATGAGGCGAAGGTCAGCCGCGGCTACCTTAGTCAGCTGGAAAAAGGTGTCTTTTACGCGAGTCTCAAGATTATCGATCGGCTGGCAAAGGTCTTAAAAGTAGACCCAGCAATGCTTTTGGAACGTCCGTCTAAGCGGCGACCCAACAAGGGCTAAATCCGCTGGAGAACCGGCATCGACTGCCCTGCTCGCCTAGTATTCGTCCGCCAGCATGATCGTCATCACCCGCCGCGTGACAGAAGGGTTCGCTGGATCCGGCGAATCAAAACGCATCTCCAGATCGTAGTAGTCCAGTTTAAAGAAAATCTGGGCGCCTTCCGCTTCAAAGGCCCCAAAATCGTGTTCTTCATGCGGATCATTGGCCTTACAGAAGGCGTCGTAGGTGGCGATGGTCTGGATGATCCGGCTCACTGCCCCTGCGCCTAGAGCGGCTATTCCCGGTGTGATGACAGCAGTGCCACCTGTCAGGTGACGGCGAAACTCGTCGTTCAGAGTGCGCGTCTTTGTGGTCGCATTCGACATGCGTTAGTCCTTTTCAATTGTGCTGAAAGATTTGAGGCGTTACTTGTCGGCGGCGGCAGGCGCCGGCTGCGCTGGTATCTGCGGGCAGAGCAAGGCAATCTGAGAAATTGACCGCGCGAACTTGGGTACCGTTTTGAAGTCACGCCATCGCAGGACGACGCTCACATCGTCGACCTCCGCGATCAAGGCTTCCCACCAACCCTCGGTGGCGCTCTGTTGGCCGAGGACCAAATGGCCTGGCTTGAGACTGGCAAAGTCCTTTGAAAGGCCGGGCGCCGCATCCGCGAGGTCCGCGGGGGACGAATAAGCAGGCGTGTACGGCAGCGCGACCGCGTAGCGATGGCGCGTTACCGTGATGTCAGGATAGTCACGCGATCGAAGGAGGAGCATTTCTCCGTCGACGGCCTCGACCGCAGTAGGCCAGAAACCAAGGCTCGGATCGTCCGCCTGGGCGATAACGACATGCCCTATCTTGATATGATCCCAGTTGGCTGCCAACTTTTCCTGCGGAAACAGCGGCATGGGTTTAGGCGCCTCAAGTTTTAGCGCATTGAGAAGCTCTCGGAACCGTTTGGGTTGAATGTTCGGTATAAACTCCGATCCGCTCGCGTGAACCTGCCCAGCCTTAATGCCCATTAGAGCTGGGGCAATCATGTCGAACTTTGCGACGTATACAGCTAAATTCAATTGGCTGGCGGCTTGACGCGCGAGTTTAAAGTCGGCCTCCGCAAACAGCCCCGCGCGTGGCTTGCCTTCTTCGTCATAGCCATAGGCCAGCATTACCAGCTCGGCCTTCGCGTTCGGCTTAGCGGGAGGCGCTTTGATCTTGGCCGGTGTCGACTTAGGTTTCGTCTTCTTTTTCATCGTAGGCTCCTCTTTGAAATGCAAAAGGGCTCCCGATCGGGAGCCCCATAAAGTCGTCTTCAATCATCTCCGCCTTACGCTAACTCACATTGATAGACCTTCTCCGGCAGCGTCTGAACACTCGGCAGTTTGCTCGCTGCACGCACCGAGTGCCGTCTTTGATCCGAACACTGTTACAGATTGAGAATCCATCTTGTGCGCACCAGCGCCATAAAGCGTGCTGGACGAACCGAGGGAAATTACGCGGGTATGTGTCATTGAACTCGCGGGCATCGATCTGACCCGAGATGCGCTCGATGATCTCCGCGCAACCGTTTTTGCCGTAACACCGCTCACCGTAGTGATGCTGCGCGCCGAAGCTACGCAGAATGCCGGTCCGGTGTAAAAGCTTGTGAACGAGAGTGTCGATGGCAATCATGCCCCCACCGACATCCCTCCAATGCGTCCATTTGACAGGCGCGGCCAGAAGCAGCGATGCAAGGGTCATGCTCAGCACCTTGTCGGCAATTCCATAGACCTGACGAAGCGGGCCGATCAGCGACTCGCGCAGTCGCCTCGAATATGTCTCCGGGACCGAGCGTGGAACAGATTGCAGTTGACCACTCACCCACCCAACAAGGTCACCGTTGGCGACGTCGCGCATAAAAAAGTACAGCGAGTAAGCTGTCTGGTTTAGGCGCCCATTGCGCAGCACGTCCCTAGGAACCGGGCAGCGCGCAAAGTGCTCCGGACGCTCACACGTTTTCTTCGATTTCGAGTATCCACACCGCGAGAAAGTATGGTATCCGCGGAGCTTCGGACAGGACGGCCCCTCGGCCAATCTCGAGGCGATGTTATCCCACGTCGGCGCACCGTTGATCTCCATGTAGGCCGCAGCGGTGCGATCGGAAACGCCCTGAAACGAGAGAGCGCGTACCAGCCAATTAAACAGAGCCGGCGTATCCTGCTGCGCAACAGCTTCACCGAGCGGTTTCGTCGCACCCTCTGACTGGACATGCTCCAGCAAGCGATGCGATCCCGCGAGGCAACAAACCGGATACACGATATGCACCGCATGTCGAAGCGCGGCACTGGATGAAGTCGTAGTTCGTCTGGAATCAGCTGCCAGATGTATCTTACCCGTCCCAATTTTTTTATAGGAGGCCAATCAAACGCCTCTGCGCCTCAGTATCGTACGCGATGTATTTTTCCGTGGTCTGGATCGATCGATGCCCCGCCAGCGCCTGGATATCTCGCAGCGAGCCGCCGGCCCTGTGGACCGATTTGGCCGCTCTCGTGATGAACGTGCGGCGCCCACTGTGCGACGTGCAGCCTTGTAATCCGATAGCAGTGTAAGCACCCTTGAAGAAATTGACTATCGATACGGGCGTCATTCGACCACCCCGCTCTGATCTCGCAACCGGTCCCACTCCGTTGCAGACACGCTTCAAGGCTTCGAGCGCGCTCCGCAGCTCAGGATGCATTGGAATGGTCCTGCCGTGCTTCTTTTTTGCTATTCGATCTTCCAGAGCGATGGTTGATCCCACGTTTCCGGAAGCATCCAGAACCATGCTCCAATCGAGTTTCGATATCTCCGCTGCGCGCAATCCTGATTTGAAGCTCAGGAGCGCGATCACGCGGTTTCGCAGTGGATGTCGGCGGCGAGAGAGTTCGGAGAGAAGTAGTGCGATTTGGGGCGTGTCTAAAATCTTGGCTTGTCGGCCGGCCATTCGCTCTCTTCGATTCGATGGCCTAGCCTAGCACAAAAAATTTGGCCGACATATGAGAATCGATTCATATCGACACGCCAAACTCGTGAAGAAACGTACGAAATCGACTGTGATTTCGCGCTTAGCGCGTCTACTTCGATGCGCTCAATTGAGATTGTCGGCGCGCCAAGTTCTGATGTACTCGGCGTGAGATCGAGCGGCGCGCCTATCGCGTCTTGCAACTCACAATGTTCGCGGTGGCGCGCCGATCTTCAGAAATTTATCACTATCGACCGTAGAAGGTTTCAGGCGTTAGTTTTTAAGTTGATCGGCATTCGGAAGTTGGGGCTTCACCGGCGTCTCCGCTCGTACGAAGTAGTTGAATGCCTCCTTTTTTTCAAATCCGACAACATCTAACCCTGCGAGAACATCGAAAGCCGGCACATCTCGTCTGTTGAGACCTGCAGCAACACCTGCCTTGGTGGGCTGCCACCGACGAATGCCGTCAGTGCCCAGGGCTCGACGCATTAATCCACGAGCCTGCAACTCATCAAGAATTTCGTCAATATCATCATCCCACGCCTGAGCGTCGGTTATACCGCACCACGCGCCCTTTGGCGTTGCTATCATCAGGTCTTCTCCTTTCTCGCCTAAAACACAGCAAGCGTTTCCGATGCGCAGCATTTCAGAAACTGGATCACCGTCGTCAGGCTGCGTCTCGAACTCGCCGGGCAAATCGGTGAGAGAAAAAAACGTGATTCCCGCTCCATTATCGCGAAATGCCGCCTGACCTTCGAGAACCAGCACCGTCAAGGTCAACAACGCGCGCAACTCAAGCCTACCGTCATTCCTCTGGAAAAATGGCTCTAGACAGGCCAACCCGCGATTGACAAGAAACTCCTCAAGTACAATGTCGCAAATAAACTCTGCGGGCTTTCCATTGCGATAGATCGGACCGGCGAATATCTGTGTATCCAAGGCGAGACGCCAGCTCGGCTGCTCTGCATCCTCAAATTTGGCCCATCCTAGCGACTCGCATATTTTTAGGTCAGTCGGCGAAGGTGGCTTGCCCCAGAATTTTGTGAGTTCGGGATCGACTTTCACGTTGCGTTTCGCGTTGTATCGCAATTTCAGTTTTCGGTTATTCGACATGATAGACCTCCATTCGACCGACGGCATGCCGGTCGTGCGAGGATCTTTACAAGTCAAGAAATCCGCTCCCGGGGCATCATTGGCACCCCGGGAGCGTTGCTCAGTCCCGTCTGGCGTCGTCTGATCCGGAGGAGCCAAAGCGCTTTAGTCGCCCTCGCGGAAATTCCCGCAAAAGAAGGTCACGGGGGATTTCAGCTTTTTTGGTCATCGGTTTCATAAAGAACGGCACATCATGATCGCGACAGTCATGCATCAGATTGCGAGCCCATTGTCGTTCAAAGACGCGGGACTTCGCGCTGGTCTCACCGCCGCAGATGACCCAGTCCGGTACTGGGCCGCGCACCGGCAGGACTAGCCCTCCGACAGGCCGCTCGTAGCTTATGAACCGGACTGCGGCAGGTATCTTGCTCAAGGTAGCCCAACGTCGGTCAAAGTCGTTCTGATCCGTAGCAGTCGTCCCGAGCCAGACGTTGCGCCACGGCCACGGACGTAAACCTTCAATCGCAAGCGGCAGCATCTTGGATAGGTTCTCGGGGCGCTCAGTCAGAAACAACCAGTCGAGGCGGCGTGTTCTGTCGACCAGCCTGAACAGATCAGCGCGCCACCGCGGGGGCAAGGTCTCGTCACAGAGGTTGTCGGCGCAGGTAAACAGAACTCGGCGCCGAACATCCTGCTTCTGAGCACGTTCGTTCCAAAGAAGTGGTTCATGCCAAATCGCCTCCGAGGCCCTAACTCGCTTACCGTCGGCGCTTAAACCCCGGCGTCTGAACTCATCCACTATCGACTCGTCATAGCGATAGTCACAATGCGACGATATCCTAGGAGTATCCGTCCAAGGCCAGAAGGTGTGGTCGGTCCAGTTAGTTTTGGGTGATCGCATGATTTTGACTCCAAGCAGAAGCAAGCAGGTCGCCTGCGTGGAATCTTTACAACGTACAAATTCACATTTTAACACGCGATGCCCACGGCGAACGTTCAATCAATTAAGAACGGCAACGCGTTAGGAGAGCTCCGTGTAGGCGTTCTACACGGAGCCCGCCTACGACTACGACGACCGCTTTTCAAAGAGGCCGGTTTCGTCTCTGAGGGTCTGCATCTGGTCCTTTCTCTCAAGCACGTTATCCAGGCCAAGTTCGGAGAAGGCATCGGTCAGAGCCTTATCGTATGATGCTAGAACAGATTTCTCACCCTTTCGCGTGAGGCACCAAAACCAGTCGTCTTCCTTTCGACGAAGACGGATCAAGCCGAGAGACTCTAGTTCATAGACAATCTCGCGTCCGCAATTTTCATCTAGTTCGTAATCGCGGAGATCCTCGCAAAAGCTACCAGCAGTAATACAGAACCTCTCCTCGCCGTCGATCACTCTCATAATGATCTCTTTTTCTTTGCAAAGTTGCTCAAGCGCCTCATCGATCTCCTTGCTGTGCTTCTTTCCGCGAATTTCGCTTAGTAAAATCATCGTTCGCTCCGTTCAGCTGTCGTACTAATTGATTGGAATTCAAGCTGGGTCGCCGGCATGCCCGGCGGGATCGGCCTCCATCGCGGGGCCATCTCTTACATCCCCTAGGCCAAGTCGGCGTTGTAGTTGTTCGGTAAGACCGAGATCAACGAGGACGACGTGCAGAGGCTTTTCGTGCGAGCACAAACCTACCCTGCGACCAGCTAACGTCGGTTGCCAAACCCAGCCCGCCTCTGTTCGGCGAAGACCCAAGAAACCTCGGCTTTCAAGTTCATAGGCAAGCTCGCGGATGCAATTTTCATCCAGGTCGGCTTCTCTGAGATCCTCAAACATGTACCCGGCACTCGGATAAAGCTTCTCTTCGCCCCCTCCGGTTATGACTTGATGCAGACGGCCTTCACTAATCAACCGATCCAATACGCCGGAATCATTACCGCAACGACGCATCTCAAACGATTGTTCGATATCGGACATGTTCGTCCTCCTATAAGCAAACGGCCAAGCACAAGCACATGCCGGCCTTGCTCGGAGTATTTACAAGTGTCGCTATGGACCCCATCGGTAGCGCGGTTCACGCTTGAATGCCCCGAGGGTCAACAACGGACGACCACGCCGCATCCTAACCGCAAGAAACCTCACCCACCGTTTTCGGCAGGACAATCAAATCATCGATCTCGAACCAAGGTCGCTTCATCGACTTGAGAGCATAGTCAGTCACGTACCCAGGCAAATGCGTTACTCGTTCAACATGCACCTTGCGAAGCTTGCGCGTGGTGAATGCCCTTTGATGTTCCTGAAAATACTCATCGAGAAACTGCTTTATCTTGCCACGCCTATCCGCAGCACAAACCCCATGCATATGCATCCCGTCGTTTGTCGTAATCTCTTTGAAGGAAAGCGAACGTTTTGCCGATTTGTAGACCGACGTATCTGGGTACAAGAGCATAAATGGCAAAAGACGATGGCCCGCTTTAGTGCTGGGTTTCCTTGAAACTCTCGTAGCTAAACGGGAATAAAAGATTTCGATCTCCTCTTTCATCCTCGCAACCTTGGTTTTCTTGTTATTGCCAACTGAGTTGAAGAGAAACGTAAGTATGTAAACATCGTACCCCTGATTCCACTTCCTCTCTATGAGTTGCATGTAGCCATTCAATAGCTCTGCTCTGATAAGCAAATCAGCCTTTGACACTCTGTCAGCTTTAGTCTGCTTTGGTTCACCCCATGCATGTACTCGTTTTGTCTTTTTGCTGTTTTTTCGTGATTTTGACATGAGTATGCATATCGAAATCTTTCGACTCCGAGCCTTTCCCTGATGAGGCGGGGCGCTATTTGGTTGGCAACTCCAACGGAAATTTCGTGATCCCGCAGTGCCTCTCTCGATGCTGGCGAGTCCAACGGATCGATGAACGAGCGGCACTATCAATTAGCTATTTACAAGGTGCCTTTTTATCGCACCGAAGGCCCCGCGGAGTGCGCCCTCGGCCCCTCGTGATGTCACCGCCGAGCTAGGTAAACTCAGAGGCTGGAATAACTAAGTCATCCCAGCTCATGCCGATCTTCAACCGGGTTTTATTCACTGTCGAAACTGCTTTGGCTCGGGAAGCGCCATTCATTGTATGCAGGCCGGACAGCCCTAAAAGCAACGTCTTGCGCAACGTCTCATTTTGGTTCGGGTTCGACTTCGGCTTTGCTTCATTTTCGACCCAAACATCATCTGAGTCTTCCACTTCTGAGCTGGCTTTTTCGGAGATTTTGTTGGACCGATCTTTAGGCGCCTCAACGCTCTTCGCGCGTTCACGCTTTGCTTTCGATTGTGGACCGAATGGCGTGTCGGTGGGAAAGCAGGCTTTTTGCCAGGTGAGCATTCGACTTACCCAAGGCTCCGATTTTCCAACAGCGAGAGCAATTGATGCCTGGGTCTCCCCGGCCCGTAGAGCGGCAGCGAGATGATCCGCAGCCTCGCGCGCAGATTTTTCGCCGGCTTTTATTGCGGCCTTAGCGGCCGTCAGATGCCGTTGCGCACCACGCGGGTCGTTTTCGTCAGCTGACATTCGTTTCTCCAATTCTGTGGAAAGCAGGGGATGAGAGTTAGATACGGTCAGGAGCGCGGGACGGCATCCTCTTTGATGACGGGACGCGCGGCTAACCAAGCTTTGAGCTCGGACTCAAGGATGATCGTTCGACGGCCAACTTTTCGTGCGATCAGGCGTCCGAGCTTGATCTCGGCATAAATGGCCGTGCGGCCTGCACTCGTCAGATCGCAGACATCTCGGATGCTGTAGGCAAATTTCGGCATCGATGGTCACTCACGTTGTGGGGACAACATGATCCAGAGCCTAAATCGAATCCACGGATTTAAAGGGAGCGCCGGGAGCGTAAGTAGTCGCGGTGTCGGCGCTCCAATCGCTTCGCTTTTGATTCAATGGTGGCAAGGCCGATTGCACGATTCGCGACCTTCAGCGCGGCGCTTGGTACTGACAAATTGACATCAGCCTCCATCATGCGGGCCATCTCGGCCACTAGCGGCTCGTCGGCAGAACGAAAAGATCCGCTGCCAGGTGGCCTTCCAATTTTGGTCGCGTCCGGAAATGCGGCATCGAACCAATGCTTGAACTCGTTCTTCATGAGAAAAACTGGACGGGCTTTTCCTAAGATCACGCTGCCGGTCGGTCCGAAGAACGCGTTATCCGGATCGATGTGGGAGAACATCATTCCGTGCAGACATTCCAGCGGCGGCATCCATCCAGAAGTCGGAAGCTGCAAAATGATGCCCGAAGCGGGGTGAAGAACGCACGCTGTGATGTTGCCAATCGCGAGTTGAGATCTGAATAAAATGTCCGCCGCTAGCTGACGAATAATCTCGTCCGAGTGTTCGAGGCCGTAGTCTTCTATTTCCGCTTGGCGGCACCCTTCGAGAAATCCGATCAAATCGGCGCCTTCAATTCGCTGGTAAAAGTTCGCGTCCTCGAATGCTTCCTGAACAATCAAATCGAAAGCGTCAGGCAAACTGATGGCGTCCAGCGGAATGAGATCGTCAGATTGCGCGGTCATGCCAAATTATACGAGATAAATCCCGCACGTTCACGGACGTTCGCGGGCGGCCATTCCGTAGATGTTGTCTGGTCTTCAGCTGATCAAGGTGACCAATACGGTGTGTTTGTGACGGCAAGTCGATCATCACCACGTCGGCAGCAATTCTTTTGCGTGGCACACCAGATTACTGCGCCCCCGGCGCGTCCCCCGGGGAAAACCCCGCTATCAGGAAATAGTACCGAGCTATAGAATGATAGATGTTTCAACATCTTAGATGGTGCCCGGGGGCGGGATCGAACCACCGACACTGCGATTTTCAATCGCATGCTCTACCAACTGAGCTACCCGGGCGCCGACGCCTTCCCGAAACGGCCGGGGCAAGGCGAGCGCCGCGTTATAGAGGGCCGCTTCTGGCCTGTCCAGAAGCCAATCCGGCCCGTCGAAACAAAGGTTTAGACCCCGATCGCGGCCCGGAACCGGGCTTTCAGCACGGTGCCGTCGCGCTCCGGCAGCACCCGCGGCGGATCGGCGATGGCAATGGCGAGGCGCGCAAACAGCGGGCCGGACAGCTCCTTGAGCCGGGCGGCGAGATCGGCCAAAGCCGCCTCGTCCGCGACATCGAGACAGGTAGCGATGCCGCAGGAGCGGGCGACGCCGAGCAGGTCGACGCCGCCTTTATGCGTATGGCTCGGCTGCATGCCGGTCTCGCCGTAGTGGCCATTGTCGAAGACGACGACGGCGAGGTTTTGCGGCTGCTTGATGCCAATAGTGGCGAGCGCACCCATCCCCATCAGCATCTCGCCATCGCCGGTGACGACCAGGACGCGCTTGTCCGGTTGCGCCAGCGCAAGACCGAGGCCGATCATCGCGGCGCCGCCCATCGCGCCCCAGAGATAAAAGTTGCGGTCGTTGTCGCCGGCGGCAGCGAGATCCCAGCAAGTCGAGCCGAGGCCGGGAATGACCAGAAGGTCGTCCTTGCGATCGGCCAGCAAGGTTGCCATCGCGGCGCGGCGTTCCAGTCCGCTCATTTGGTCCACACTTTCTTGCCGATCAATTGCTGCGACAACAACAAAGCGGCGATGCGCTCGTCGCCGAAGACGTGCTGCACGGCGCGTTCGGCCAGACCTTCGACTTCTTCAGGCTTTGTCGCGCGATAGATTTCCGCTTCGCTCAAGCGCAGCACCGGATCGACGATAGAGCCCATCGGCTCCTGCCATGGATTGAACTCTTCCCACTCGCCGCGCATGGTGATCATCATCAACAGCGGAAAGCGGCACGAGCGCGCCAGCGACAGCATGTTGATGCAATTGCCGACGCCGCTCGACTGCATCAGCAGCACCGCGCGTTGCCCGCCGAGCCAGGCGCCGGCGGCGAGCGCGACGCCTTCCTCCTCGGTGGTCAGCACCACGTCGTGAATGTCGGGATCGGCGCGGCAGCGGTCGATCAAGCGCGCGTGGCCGGCATCGGGCACATAGCCAACCTGGCGGATGCCGGCGCGTTTGAGTGTGCCGTAAAGTTTCTCCGGCCAGTCGACGGTCGCGGTCGGCGCATTCATGATCGGTCACCTTCGTCGCCATCGGCCGGCCTGGTGCCGTCCTCGTCTTCGTCGTCCTTGACCGGCACGGCATAGACGCCGGTCAGCCAGCGGTTGAGATCGATGTCGGAACAGCGCTTCGCGCAGAACGGCTTGAACGCGACATCGGTCGCCTTGCCGCAAATCGGGCAACTGGCGGCTTTGGTCTGGCGGGCGATTTCGTTCATGAATTCGTGCTCTTGGCGCGTCGCTCATCCTGAGCGCGCAGTTCGGTTTTCAATATCTTGCCGTAGTTGTTTTTCGGCAGCGCGTCGACAAAAACATAATCCTTCGGCCGCTTGAAGCGGGCAATGTGCGAAAGACACAGCGCATCGAGTTCCGAGCGCGGCGCCGAGCCGACGACATAGGCGACCACCGCCTCGCCCCAGTCGGCGTCGGGGCGGCCGATGACCGAGACTTCGCGCACCGCAGGGTGGGTCAGCAGCACTTCCTCCACTTCGCGCGGATAGATGTTGGAGCCGCCGGAGATAATGAGGTCCTTGGAGCGATCCTTCAGCGTCAGATAGCCCTCGGCGTCGAAGGCGCCGACATCGCCGGTATGCAGAAAGCCGCCGCGCAGCGAAGCGGCCGTCGCCTCCTCGTTGCGCCAATAGCCGGCCATGACGACATCTCCGCGGCAAAGGATTTCGCCGGTCTCGCCGGTAGCCACCGGATCGTCGTCGGCATCGGTGACCATGACCTCGACGCAGGCGTAAGGCCGGCCGCAGGAGGCGAGCCGTTCGCGCCAGCGCGGATGATCGCGGTCGGCGATGTCCTGCTTGGTCAGCGTCGTGATGGTCATCGGCGATTCGCCCTGGCCGTAGATTTGCGCGAGCCGCGGGCCGAAACGGTCGAGCGCGCGCAGACAATCCTCGACATACATCGGCGCGCCGCCCCAGATGATGGTGCGGATGTTGCCGACGTTACACTCGCCCGGCGCATCGACCAGACGCTTGATCATGGTCGGCGCGGCGAACAAAGACATGCGCGGCCAATGATTGAACAACGCGAAAACTTCATCCGGCTCGAAGCCGCCGCTTTCGGGGATAACCTGCACGCCGAGTCGCGCGACATGCTGCATGATGTAAAGGCCGGAGCCATGGCTCATCGGCGCGGCATGCAGAATGGCGTCGCCGGGCGACACCGGATCGACTTCGGAGCCGTAGGCTTGGCTGGCGATGGACAGATTGCGATGCGTCAGCATCGCGCCTTTTGGTTTGCCCGTCGTGCCCGATGTGTAGAACAGCCAGGCGAGATCGTTGCCATCGCGCGGCACGACATCGACTGCGTCCGACGTGAACAGCAGTTCGTATTCGGCGCTGCCGATGGTAAGCAAGCGTTCAAGAGATTTCGGCGCATGTGGCGCGATTTCGCTGTCGATGCCGGGCGAGGCAAAGCACACGCGCGCGCCGGAATGCTCGAGGATATAGCCCAACTCGGCGCCGTGCAGTTTCGCGTTGGCTGGTACGGCAGCACAGCCTGCGTGCCAGATGCCATAAAGCAGCGCGAGATAGTCCGGCGAATTCTTCGCGGCAATGGCGACGCGGTCGCCGGGCCTGAGTTTGAATGTATCGCGCAGCGCGCCGGCAACGCGCGCCGCGCGTTGCGCCAGTTCACCATAGGTCATCGCCACGCGCGTTCCTGATGCGGCGGCGGGCAGCGTGGGGTGCGAAAGACCGGAACGGTAAAGCCAGAGGGCGGAGTTCATACGCGCCCCTTGCGTGGATCAGACAGCATTCAGCCAGCCGAAGCGGATCGGATAGCCCTCGCCGCCGAGCAGCGCCATGGTTTCGTAAAGCGGCAGGCCGACGACATTGCTGTAGGAGCCGACCATCTTGACGATGAAAGTGCCGGCGATGCCTTGCGCGGCGTAGCCGCCGGCCTTGCCGCGCCATTCGCCGGAGGCGAGATACGATTCAATGTCTTCCGACGACAGCCGCTTGAAACGCACGCGCGTTTCCACCAGCCGCTGGCGGAACGACTCTTTCGGCGTCACCAGGCAGATCGAGGTATAGACGCGGTGGTTGCGGCCGGACAGCAGGCGCAGGCATTGCTGCGCTTCGTCGAGCAATTCGGCCTTGGGCAGAATGCGGCGGCCGACCGCGACCACGGTGTCGGCGGCGAGAATGAACGAGCCGCGCAATTCGTCGTCGAGCTTGACGTTGTTGAGCGCCACCACCGCCTTTTCCTTGGCGAGGCGATTGGCATAGGCGCGCGGGATTTCGCCGCGCTTCGGCGTTTCGTCGACGTCGGACGGCTTGAGCGCGTCGGGCTCGATGCCGGCCTGATTGACCAGAGCCAGCCGCCGCGGCGATCCGGAAGCGAGGACGAATTTGGGACGGCCGATCATGAGGTTCCGGTATCGAATTTAAGTGAAAAACAGCGCGAATGCGGGCGGAAACTAGCGGAACGGGGGGTGAATCGCAAACTGCACACCGCGGCAGTGCGACGGACGCTCTTCTTCCCCTCTCCCCATAGGCGAGCGGACGCTCGCCGTTCGGCGAGCTATGTGGGAGAGGGTGGCGAACGAAGTGAGCCGGGTGAGGGGTCGGAGTCAGCGTGTGGACAGACCCCTCACCCGCCCTCGCTCGGCTTCGCCTCCGCTCGGGCACCCTCTCCCACAAGGGGAGAGGGTTAAGAGCGCGCGCATCCGCGCATCACTACTCATTCCCTCCACCGCCCCGTCCAAACCGCTTGCGGATCTGCGCCATCAAGGTGTCGCGGACCTCGCGGTAGGCGTCGAGCTTCTGCTCGCGCGAACCCTCAATGCCGGTCGGATCGACGGTCGGCCAGTATTCGACATCGGCAGCGGCGACGCGGGTGAGATCGAGCGCCTTGTGGTGCGCGGGCGGCGACAAAGTGACGATGAGATCGAAGTTGAGGCCTTCAAGGTCTTCAAGTTCCTCGAAATCGATCGGCTTGTGGCGTGAAATGTCGATGCCGAGCTCTTCCATCACCGCGACGGCAAAAGGATCAAGCTCGCCCTTCTGCACGCCGGCGGATTTGACGTAGACCGATTTGCCGAGCAACTGGCCGAACAGGCCCGCCGCCATCGGCGAGCGCACCGCATTCATGCCGCAGGCAAACAACACGGCCTGTGGCTTTGACGGGCGCTCCGGCGCTGCCAAATGTTCACCCCTTCCAGTGCAAGACGCAAATCAAGGTGAACAGGCGGCGCGCGGTGTCGTGGTCAACGGTGACTTTTTCCTTCAGCCGTTCCATCAGAATGTTGGAGCCGTCGTTGTGAATGCCGCGGCGGCCCATATCGATGGCTTCGATCTTGTCCGGCGTCGCGGTGCGGATCGCCTGATAATAGCTGTCGCAGATCATGTAGTAGTCTTTGACGATTCGGCGCAAAGGCGACAGCGAGAACAGATGCGCGACGACCGGCGTGCCGTCTTCGAGACGGATGTCGAACACCAGCCGATTGTCGTTGATCGACAGATGCAGCGCGTAAGGCCCGCCGCCATGGCCGACCGGAGCGAAATGATTCTGTTCGAGCAGGTCGTAGATGGCGATGGTGCGCTCGTGCTCGACATCCGGATTGGAGCGGCCGATCGATTCCTCGTCGAGGGTGACCGAGACCAGGCGCTGCTTCATCGCAGCCGGCGTTGATTTGGCGGGGCTCATCTGAGGTTGAGACGGATGGCGACCGAGCGCGCATGGGCATCGAGCCCTTCGGCCTTGCCGAGCGTCATCGCGGCGGGACCGAGCGCGCGCAACTGATCCGGTCCGCATTTGAGCAACGACGTGCGCTTCATGAAGTCGAGCACGCCGAGGCCGGACGAAAAGCGCGCCGAGCGCGCCGTCGGCAGCACATGGTTGGAGCCGGCGACATAGTCGCCGATGGCTTCCGGCGTATGCGCGCCGATGAAAATGGCGCCGGCATTGCGGATGCGGTCGACATAGGAGTCGGCGTCCTCGGCGGCGATTTCGAGATGCTCGGGCGCGATGCGATCGATCAGCGCGATGGCGTCATCGAGGCTGGCGACGGTGATGATGGCGCCGAAGTCGCGCCACGACGCGCTGGCGACATCCGCGCGCGGCAGCGTCATCAGTTGCGAGGTCACCGCGGCCTCGACCTCGACGGCCAGACCCGGATCGTCGGTGATCAGGATCGACTGCGCCGAGGCGTCATGCTCGGCCTGCGCCATCAGATCGGCGGCGATCCAGTTCGCATTGCCGGTCTTGTCGGCGAGGATGAGCACTTCAGACGGGCCGGCGATCATGTCGATACCGACAGTGCCGAACACCAGACGCTTGGCCGCCGCCACATAAGCATTGCCGGGGCCGACGATCTTGGAGACCGGCGCGATGCTCTCGGTGCCGTAAGCGAGCGCGGCGACCGCTTGTGCGCCGCCGACGCGATAGACCTCATCGACGCCGGCGAGCTTGGCGGCGGCGAGAACCAAAGGATTGAGTTTGCCGTCCGGCGCCGGCACCACCATGACGAGGCGCTCGCAGCCGGCGACCTTGGCCGGCACGGCGTTCATCAGAACGGAAGACGGATAGGCGGCGGTGCCGCCCGGCACATAAAGGCCGACGGCTTCGATGGCGGTCCAGCGGGTGCCGAGTTCGACGCCGATCGAATCGGTGAAGCGGTCGTCCTTGGGCTTCTGCCGCAGGTGATAAGCGACGATGCGGTCGCGCGCGATCTTCTGCGCGTGGACGGCTTCCGGGTCGCAAGCGGCCTCGGCGGCATCAATCTCGGCCTGGCTGACGCGCAAGGTCTCCGGCGTCAGCGTGACCCGATCGAACTTGGCGGTCAGATCGATGAGCGCCTGGTCGCCGCGCGCCTGGACGTCGGCGATGATGGCGCGCACGGCCGTCTCGACGTCCGGCGCCGCTTCGCGCTTGGCGGCGAGGAAGGCCCGGAAACGGGCTTCAAAATCGGGGTCGGTGCTGTCGAGGCGAATGGGCATGTCAGGTCAATGGCGCGCAGCGGCGGGAACGTCAACCTTGGGCCGCCTCAGGCCTTGTCGGCCTCGGCGTGCTGCGGGCACTTGGCCGCGGTCCAGACCGGGCCGAGATCGACCAGTTCGGCCTCCAGGCATTCGACCTCCAGCCGCAGCACCGCGCCACCGGAGAAAATCAGCGAAACCACGCCGGACGGGCTGTCGGTTTCGGCGAATTCGACGGCCAGAAGGTTGAGGACGGCGTCCTTGCCGGCCGGGTCGAGGCTGCGGCATTTGCAGGCCGTGACCCGCTCGAAGCGCAAGGCCGAGCGGCGGCGGCGGTATTCCGGCTTGTCGGACTGGGCGCTTTCCCAATCGAAACGGTTGAGCGCCACGACGACGCGGTGTTCGCCCGCCCGCCACAGCACATCGGAAACCTTGACCACCGCGTCCTGCAAGTGGGTCGACACCACTTCAAGATCCTCTTCGTCGAGGACGGCGAATTTCAATTGGTCGATGGCCTGGGTCATGGACGTGGCGGCTCCCGTCCCCAAAACCTAAGAACGAAGGCGCGTAGCCGCAAGATGCGGCATTTCGGCAAAGCCTAGAAAGCCGGCTCCATGCCGGCGGCGGTCCAGCGCGGCCGGGTCGCCGGCCCGGTGAGGAAATCGAGAAAGGCCTGCGCACCTTGCGTTTTCGCCGAACCGGCGTGGATGGCCGCCGTGTACATGTTCTTGAAGTTCAGGTCGCCCGGCAGGGGGCCGAGAATGGCCAAGCCTTTGACCGGCAAGGCCTCGCTGATCAACGTGGTGCCGAAGGCGGCGCGGCCTTCGGCAATCGTGGTGGCGACATCGAAGCCGCCTTTGCACAGCACGGCCTTGGCATTGATAGCATCGGCAATGCCGAGCTTTTCGATAAGCGCGGCGAACATGATGCCGCCGGACCCGCCAGCCTTCGGATCGGTCCACGCGACTGACGGCGCATCGAGCAGCGCCTGCTTGAAGGCGGCCGGCGTCGAGATGTCGGGCTTGGGCGCGCCGTCGCGGACGATCACGCCGGTCACGGTCGAGGCCAGGTCGCGAATGCTGCCGGCCTTGAGCAGGCCGGCTTTGTCGAGCGCCGCGATGCCGGATTCGGAGATCATGATGAGGTCGGTCGCCTCGCCGGCCTTGACCTTGTCGCCCTGCGCGCCGGCGGTGCCGAAATGGAGGTCGAGCTTCATGCCGCTGTCGCGTTCGAACTCTGCGGCCAGCGCAACAACCATCACCTTCACAGCGCCGGCGGACATGATCTTGATGATGTCGGGCATGCGGGTTCCTTCTTCTTAATCCCTCCCCGGTTACGGGGAGGGTGGACGCGAGCCATAAGCGCTTTTACGCGCGTCTTCAACGCGCTTTGGCGAAGCGTCCGGGTGGGGCGATGTCAAATGGAGAGATGACCCCACCAGACACGCTTTCGCTATTCGCTTCGGCGGGCCACCCTCCCGTTTCAGGGGAGGGATAAGAAGCACTTACGAACTGATCCGCTCGATCACCGCTCCGCAGCGCGACAGTTTCTCTTCGAGCCGCTCGAAGCCGCGGTCGAGATGATAGACGCGGTTCACCATGGTCTCGCCTTCGGCGGCCAGCGCGGCGATGACAAGCGACACCGAGGCGCGCAAATCCGTGGCCATCACCGGCGCGCCGCGCAGGCGCTTGACGCCTTCGATGGTCGCCTTCATGCCGTCGAGATGGATGCGGGCGCCGAGACGCGCCAGTTCCTGCACATGCATAAAGCGGTTTTCGAAAATCGTCTCGGTGATGTGCGAGGTGCCGTTGGCCAATGTCATCAGCGCCATCAATTGCGCCTGCAAGTCGGTCGGGAAGCCGGGGAATGGCGCGGTGGTCACATCGACCGGCATCAGCGCCGCGCCGTTGCGCGAAATGCGGATGCCTTCGTTGGTCGACGTGATCGTGGTGCCGGTCTGCGCCAGAACGTCGAGCGCGGATTGCAGCAATTCGGGCCGCGTGTTCTGCAACAGCACGTCGCCGCCGGTCATGGCCACGGCCATGGCATAGGTGCCGGTCTCAATGCGGTCCGGCAAAACGGCGTGATGCGCGCCATTTAGCGTGGCGACGCCTTCGACAACAAGACGAGACGTCCCGATGCCGGTGACTTTGGCGCCCATCTTGTTGAGGCAGTCGGCGACGTCGCCGATTTCCGGCTCCTGCGCCGCGTTGTCGATCACCGTGGTGCCGCGCGCGAGCACGGCGGCCATCAGCGCGACATGGGTGCCGGAGACCGTCACCTTGGGAAACTTGATCTCGCCGCCGCGCAATCCATTCTTGGCGCGAGCGATGACATAGCCACCCTCGATCTCGATCTCGGCGCCCAACTTCTCCAGCGCCATAATGAGCAGATCGACCGGGCGCGTACCGATGGCGCAGCCGCCCGGCATCGACACCTTGGCCTCGCCCATACGCGCCAGCAACGGCGCGATGACCCAGAAGCTCGCCCGCATGGTCGAGACCAGTTCGTAAGGAGCCGTGGTGTCGACGATGTTCTTCGCGGAAATGTGCAGCGTGCGGCCGGAGGCCGGCTCGTCGTTCAGGCGCTTGCCGGCGATCATGATGTCGACGCCGTGATTGCCGAGAATGCGCTGGAGCTGGATGACGTCGGCCAGCCGCGGCACGTTTTCCAGGACCAGCGTCTCCGCCGTCAGCAGGCTGGCGATCATCAGTGGCAGCGTGGCGTTCTTGGCGCCCGAAATCGGGATCGCGCCATTGAGACGCTGGCCGCCGACGATGCGTATCCGATCCATTCTAGTCGCCCCGGCTGCCCTGTTGGAGAATTCCGGGCCGATCTATGGACCGCCGGACGCCCTCCTGCAAAGCACAAACTGCCGGAGGGTTACCATCACTGGCCTGGCAAATAAGGCAAAAACCGGTTCCGGCCAGCGGGCAGGATCAGGGATTTTCGTCGCCAGACGCGGCTTTATCGCCCCTGCCGCGCTCCTCAGTGCCGCGGCCGCGCTGTTGCGCCTTGCGCCGGAGCAGATTTTCCCGTAGCGCAGCGGCCAGCCGCGCGTCGCGGTTGTTGGGTGCGCTGGATTTCTTCTGCTTTTTGCCGCTTTCGTCGCCCGCCATGGCCCTCATTATCGGGACCGGGGTCCGGTTGACAAGTTCACGCAAAATTCAGGGCTGGACAGGTACTTACCTTGCATCCTAAAGGGGCGTTGTGGCAGTTTCCGCCGCGTTCGCCCCGGGCACTCACGGGTGCGCCTTTAGCTGCCGTAGCTCAGTGGTAGAGCACCTCATTGGTAATGAGGAGGTCCACAGTTCGATCCTGTGTGGCAGCACCATTTCTTCCCTTTCAAAATCAGCACTTGTGCGATTTTCCGTCGAGAACAGATCGCGCTCGCTCATGTTGTGTAGTGCGGCAAAGGTCCGCCCGGGCCGTGTGTTGCCGGCAAAGTTTGTTCAGCCCTGCATTTCGGTGCGGGTGCGGGACGGGACGAATTATGACGCCACGCCGGCCACGACAGAAAACCGGTTCATTCAAGCGGCAACTGCCCCGCGATCTCGCGCACGCCATGGGCGGCGCTGGCGCAAATGGCGGACGACACGATCGAATTTACGATGCACCGATTGCCAACAGCGGATTAATCATCGCGGGTTCTACCGTGTAGTAGATTATGGCCCAAGCTTGCGGGACGAGCAG
Source organism: Rhizobium sp. Q54 (assembly GCA_945870035.1). GTDB lineage: Bacteria > Pseudomonadota > Alphaproteobacteria > Rhizobiales > Xanthobacteraceae > Pseudolabrys. The sequence goes on from CAMBQQ010000023.1 coordinate 19,707, forward strand.
TTCACGCGATCACTGCGTCTAATTCTTGGTTCATTTCGAACATGAGGAGTATCAAGTCGCCCGGATAAAGATCGTCTATGAAAAGTTCATGCCCATTATTTTGGCTGGTATAAGAAAGGCCGTACCACGTCACCGACGGCTCGTCTTCATCATCGATCCGTATTCTATTGTCATGAGATATGGCGTTACGAACTGCCCACCCGAAGCGCCATGTTTTCGGCCAATGCTTTCGGCCTCCCTTGTGCTGGCGCAACAGAGATTTATAGGTCTCAAAATATTCGACAAAATATGGGGCGACCAAATTCAGATAAACCCTTCGAGTGGCTTCAGTGAAGGGGACCATTCCTTGCGGTGGTGCGATCTTTTGAACCACAAGCAGTTCAATCTCGTCTGGTAATATCCCCTTCAGCGCGGCCTGCAATGGGCCGTATATAGGAAGAACGATCTGGAGATTAGCCTGACTGCAGGCGAATATGGCGTTATCCTCAATCCCACGAAATCTAAACTCGCCATTTTGAATGACATTGCCCGCAATTGCGAATGCAGACGTCGCGATAAGAATGGAATTAACACGACTATGAAGCCGGTGACGATCCTTAACGGTAAGCCATTTTATAAGTGGCGGCGTCATCGGGTTTCCTCGCCTCAGAGTAACTACTAGACGGGTCGCCGGAGAATAAGACAATCGATCCGGGATCAGAAAGTCCGCCGGCGCTTTGCGAAAGTGCGACGCTTTTCTGCCCCCGCCTCACCTCACCAGGCACGGCCGCTTGTCGTCAAATTTCCAGCCCGGAATCAGAAACTGCATCGCCAGGGCATCGTCGCGCGCGCCGAGGCCATGCGCCTTGTACAGCGTGTGCGCCTTTTCCAGCTCGCCCTCGTCGATCTCGATGCCCAATCCCGGCTGTTCGGGAAGCGCGATCTTGCCGCCGACGATCTGCAACGGATTTCGCGTGAGCCGTTGGCCGTCCTGCCAGATCCAGTGGGTGTCGATGGCCGTCACCTTGCCCGGCGCCGCCGCCGCGACATGGGTGAACATCGCAAGCGACACGTCGAAGTGATTGTTCGAATGCGAGCCCCAGGTCAGGCCGTTGTCGCGGCAGGTTTGCGCGACGCGCACGGAGCCTTGCATGGTCCAGAAATGCGGATCGGCGAGCGGAATATCGACGGAGCCGAGGCGCAGTGCATGCGAAAGCTGGCGCCAGTCGGTCGCAACCATGTTGGTCGCCGTCGGCAATCCTGTCGCGCGCCGGAATTCGGCCATGACCTCGCGGCCGGAGAAGCCATCTTCAGCGCCGCACGGGTCTTCGGCATAGGCCAGCACCCCATGCATGCCGGTGCACAGGCGAATCGCATCCTTGAGCGACCAGGCGCCGTTCGGATCGAGCGTCACCCGCGCTTTCGGAAATCGCTGCGCTAACGCCGTGACCGCCTCGATCTCGTCTTCGCCGAGCAGCACGCCGCCCTTGAGCTTGAAGTCCTGAAAGCCGTAATGTTCATGCGCCGCTTCGGCGAGGCGGACGACCGCCTCCGGCGTCAGCGCAACGTCGTGACGCAGGCGAAACCAGTCGGTTTTCGATTTTGTGTCCTCGACATAAGGCAGGTTCGTCTTGTGGCGGTCGCCGATGTAAAAGAGATAGCCGAGCGTTTCGATGGCGGTGCGCTGAATGCCCTCACCGAGCAAAGCGGCGACCGGAACGCCGAGGTGCTGGCCCAGCAGATCGAGCAGAGCCGACTCAACCGCCGTCACCGCATGAATCGTGACGCGCAAATCGAAGGTCTGCTTGCCGCGTCCGGCGGCATCCTGATCGGCGAATTGCTCGCGGATCCCCGACAGGATCGTATTGCAGGCGCCGATGGCCTTGCCGACGACGAGGCTTTTCGCGCTTTCCAGGATCTGCCGGATCTTTTCGCCGCCCGGCACTTCGCCGAGCCCGGTGTGGCCGGCGTTATCCTTGAGGATGACGATGTTACGCGTGAAAAAGGGCGCGTGCGCGCCGCTCAAATTCAGCAGCATGCTGTCGCGGCCGGCGACGGGAACGACGCGCATCTCGACAACGACCGGCGCTCCGGCAACGGCTTCCCGCATCATTTCCCCGCCCTGAAAGTTTGTTGACGAGTATTCAGCGGCGGCAGACTAGGCCGGGGAAGGATGCTCAACAAGGTCGGCCGCGTGACTCGGCGATGTCTTGCGGCCTGCGCCGTGCGTTAGCCCCGCGCCACCAGCGCCACATGTGACGGCTTGCGGCCGACCAGCTTGGCATAGTCCTCAATCGGCATCGGGCGGCCGACGAGATAGCCTTGGATCGCGTCGCAGCCCTCGGCGGCGAGGAAGTCGCGCTGCTCCTCGGTCTCGACGCCTTCGGCCACCACCGGCACATTCAGCCCGTGGCTCAGCGCGATGACGGCGCGGATGATGGTCGCCGACTGCTGGCTGTGGCTGAGATTGGCGACGAAGGCGCGGTCGATCTTGATCTTGTCGAACGGGAACGACTGCAAATACGACAGCGACGAATAGCCGGTGCCGAAATCGTCCATGGCGATGCGCACGCCCATGTTCTTGAGCCTGCGCAGCAGCGCGACCGCGCGGGTGAAGTCGCCGATCAGCACGCCTTCGGTGATCTCCAGCTCAAGTCGCGCTGGCGACAGGCCGGTGTCGAGCAGCACCTGGTGCACCAGGCTCGGCAGATCGCCGTGCTGGAACTGCACCGGCGACAGGTTGACGGCAATGTGCATCTTGCGCGGCCACGACGCCGCCTCGCGGCAGGCGGTGCGCAGCACCCATTCGCCGAGCGCGCCGATGATGCCGCTCTCCTCGGCGAGCGGAATGAACACGTCCGGCGGCACCAGGCCGTGGCGCGGATGATGCCAGCGCGCCAGCGCCTCGAAGCCGGTGATTTTTCCCGACATGTCGGCCTGCGGCATGTAGTGCAGCGTCAACTCGTTCTGTTCGACGGCCCGGCGCAGATCCTGCTGCAACATGCGCTTCTCGCGCAACTGCTGGTCCATGGCGATTTCAAAGAAGCGGATCGAGCCGCGCGCTTCCGACTTGGCGCGGAACATTGCGGCGTCGGCATTCGCGACCAGCGCCGTCGCATCGGTGCCGTCCTGCGGATAGATGGCGACGCCGACGGTGAAGCCGACGCGCATCTGATGGCTCTCAATGGTGATATCGGACTCGAAAGCCGCGCTCAGGCGCTCGGCCAGCGTCTCGGCCGACTCCGGCTGCTGCCCGGTCGGCGTGATGACGGCGAATTCGTCGCCGCCGATGCGCGCCAGGAAGGCGCCCTGGCAGACCTGCTCAAGCCGGCGCGCCACTTCGCGCAGCAGCGCATCGCCGACTGGATGGCCGAACACGTCGTTGACGGCCTTGAAACGGTCGAGGTCGAGCGACAGCACGCCGAAACTTTCCTGTGCCGCCGCGGCGATAGCGATGGTGGCGCCGATACATTCGTTGAAGGCGGCGCGGTTCGGCAAATCGGTCAGCGAATCGTGGTGCGCCAGATGCTCGATGCGCTGCTCGCTGCGCTTGCTCTCGGTGATGTCGTTGATGACGGTGATGAGATATTTCGCCTCGCCGTCTCGATCCTTAACCGGCAGGCGGGTCGCGGTGACGATGCGCGTGCCGTTGCCCGGCGTGACGACGCCGTGCTCGCCCTGATAAGTGATGTCACCCGACTCGAGGGCCCTTGTGTCTTCCGTGCGGATCGTTTCAGCAAGGCCGGGCGGCAGAATATCGGTGGCTCTTTTGCCGACGATGCCGGCGCGATCTATACCGAAGTAGAGTTCGGTGGCGCGGTTGATCAACAGGTATGTCAGAGCCGACGCATCCTTGACGATGATCGGCGACGGCACGTTCTCGACGATCATGTCGAGAAAGGCGCGCGTGTTTTCCAGCTCGCGTTCGGCCCGCTTGCGCACGGTGATGTCTTCATGCGTTGCCACCCAGCCGCCTTCCTTGGTCGGCCGGTTGACGACCAGGATGATGCGGCCGTCGTCCATTTCAATCTCGGCGGTGAAGACCTCGCCGCGGCGGAGTGTGGCGGTCATGTTCGCTTCGTATTCGGCCGGGTCGCAAGGCAGCATGCCGGCGGCATAGCGCGCGGCGAGCAGTTCGGTGATGTCCCAGCCGCGGCGAATATGCGGGCCGAGCTTGTACATGGTTTCGTATTCGCGATTCCAGACGACCAGGCGATTGTGGCCGTCGAACATGCACAGGCCCTGGATCATATGGTTGAGCGCCACGTCGCGCCGCACATTCTGCTCGTGGATCTTGCGGACGGCACGCAGCACGCAATACGAAAAGGCGATACTCATGCCGAGCAACGCGCCGACGCCGAGCGCCAGTCCTGCCACAACGGCGGACAGCGACGCCCACGCCGTGACGACCGCATGCAGCACGGCGAGCGCCGCAGCCAGGCCGGCGACGGCACCTATGCCGAGGCAGCGCCAGTCGCGGAATTTTGCCAGATAGCTCAGTGTTTCGACCATGGTTCCTGGCGCAGTTTTGCGAACGGCAAAGCGCCGTTCGGCCTGTGCGGAGACCACAACCTAGAGAGGACGGCTTCGGGCCATGTTAACGCGGGAGCGAGCGCAATCGTTAATCGCCGGTTAGCCCTACGATCCGGTAAAGTTTCGACGGTTCCGCCGGGCGCTTTATCAGCGCGGCCGCAGGAACTCGAAATCGCAGCCCTGATCGGCGCCGGTGATTTCCTGCGCATAGAGCTTGGCATAACCGCGCGGCGGGATTTCCGGTGGCTTTTCCCGCGTCGTTTCACGCTTTTTGAGTTCCGCGGCATCAACCAGAAGATCGATCCGCCGGTCCTTGACCGACAGCTTGATGCGGTCGCCATTGCGCACCAGGCCGAGCAGGCCGCCGGAAGCGGCGTCCGGCGTCACATGCAGGACGACGGTGCCGAAGGCGGTGCCGCTCATGCGCGCGTCGGAGATGCGCACCATGTCCTTGATGCCTTTACCGGCCAGTTTTTTCGGAATCGGCAGGTAACCGGCCTCCGGCATCGCCGAGGTCGAATGCGGCCCGGCGTTTTGCAGCACCAGGAAATCGTTGGGTTCGACGTCGAGATCGGGATCGTCGATGCGCGCGGCCAGGTCGGCGAGCGACGTAAACACCACCGCCCTGCCCTCAAGCTCGAACAGGCTGGCATCGGCGGCCGAGCGCTTCAGGATCGCGCCTTGCGGCGCCAGATTGCCGAACAGCGACACCAGTCCGCCGACCGGCTCCAGCGGTTCGGCGCGCGGCGCGATGACAGTGCGGTCGACGAAATCGGCGCTGTCGAAGCCGAGGCGCTCGCCCAGGGTCTCGCCGGTGATAGTGACGGCGTCGAGATGCAAAAGGTCCTTGATCTCGCGCATCAGCGCGCCCATGCCGCCGGCGGCGAAGAAGTCCTCCATGTAGCCGTTGCCGACCGGCTTCAGGTTCACCAGCACCGGCGTGGTGTCGGACAGCACGTTCAGCCGTTCCAGAGACACCGGCACGCCGGCACGTCCGGCAATCGCGGTGAGATGAATGATGGCGTTGGTCGAGCCGCCGATGGCGAGCAGCACGCGCAGCGCGTTCTCGACCGATTTCTCATTGACGATGCGCTGCGGCGTCAGTTCCGAACCGATCAGCTTGACGGCAAGTGCACCGGTCGCTTCGGCTGCGCGCAGGCGGTCGGCATGCACGGCGGGGATCGCGGCGGTGCCGGGCAGGCACATGCCGAGCGCCTCGGTGATGCAGGCCATGGTCGAGGCGGTGCCCATCACCGCGCAACTGCCGGCGGTGGTGGCGAGCTTGCCCTCGACCTCGTTGATTTCCTTTTCGTCGATCGAACCGGCGCGATACTTCGCCCAGAATCTCCGGCAATCGGTGCAGGCGCCGAGACGCTCGCCGTGATGGCGGCCGGTCATCATCGGGCCGCCGATCAGCATCACCGACGGCCGGTTGGCCGAAACCGCGCCCATCAGTTGCGCCGGCACGGTCTTGTCGCAGCCGCCCATCAGCACGACGGAGTCCATCGGCTGGGCGCGCACCATTTCCTCGGTGTCGATCGACATCAGGTTGCGAAATTTCAGGCTGGTCGGATTGAGGAACACTTCGCCCAGCGAAATCGTCGGGAACTCGACCGGCAGCGCGCCGGCCGCCAGCACGCCGCGTTTCACCGCTTGCAAGAGTTCGGGGAAGTGGCGGTGGCAATTGTTGAAGCCGGAACCGGTGTAGGCGATGCCGACCACGGGCTTGGCCAGCATGTCGTTGGAATAGCCCATCGACTTGGCGAACGAACGCCGCAGATAGAGCGAGAAGTCGCGGTCGCCGTAATTGGTGAGACCGTTTGCGATGCCGACCGGCAATTCTTTTGTGACATTGTCGCTCATGATGCAAATCTTTCGCCGATAGATGCGGCCGGGAGCAGCCGTGTCCGGCCGCGCGACGCGCCATGTCTCATCACCCTCTTAGTTACATTCCGGCCGGAATGCGAATCTTGACTGTGGGCCGTTGCGACCGGGGCAGCCTGGTCATTGCCATGGCGAAATATCCGAAATAACCGACGACCCAAGGCACCAGCCGAAAGGTCGACTGGCCGCCGAACAAACGGTCGATCGAAATGATCGGCACTTCGCCGAGCTTGAAGCCAGCCAGATGCGCATTGATCGCCATCTCGAAAGCGATCGCCCAGCCGACCGATTTGGCATCGCGGCTCAGGCGCGGGAAATCGGCCCGGCGGAACATCTTGATCCCCGTGGTCGAGTCGGTGATGCCGGTGCCGGATAGCGCGTTCAAGAGCCAGTTGGCGGCGCGCGACAAGGCATGCCCGATCATCGAGCCGCCGAGCCGGCGGCCGCCGTGAGCATAACGTGTGGCGCTGACGAACTCGGCGCCCTCATCCATCAGCGCCAGCATGTCGTCGATGGCAAGCACCGGTCCGACCTCGTCGGCCGCGAACAGCAAGATCCGCTCGCCTTTCGCATCGGCGACGCCGGCGCGGATGGCGTAGGCGACGCCCTTGCCCGTCGTATTGAGCACCGGACGCACGCCAGGGAAGCTCAGGCGCGCTTCTTCCACCACCGCGATGCTGGCGTCTTTCTCGTCGTCGAAAATGACCAGGATCTCATGCGGCACGACCAGGGCCGCGTTCAGAATCCGCAGCATGACCCGCAGATTGAGAACCTCGTTGCGGACCGGCAGCAGGATCGAAAGTGTGACGGGCGTATCGATCATGACACCTGCGCGGGCCGATAACAGAGAATGCGGTCAAGCACATCGTTCGTCCGCCGCCAGCCATTGCGTTCCAGCCAGGCCGGCAGATGACACTCGATGACGGCGCACACCACCAGCGCCGTCAGCAGCCACATGCCGAAATAATATCGCGGCGTGGCGGCATAGATCAGATCGACGACATATTCGGCCATCACGGCGGCTCCGATCAACCGCAGCCACGGATCGTATTCGCGCCCGCGGAAAACGACATAGCCGACGGCGACGACAGCGGCCGCGTGAATGGGAATGGTCGCGGCCAGGTCGCCCGAGCCGTGCAGCCAAGCGCCGATCTGGACGACGGCGCGGGACAGATACTCGCCGCCCCAGTCGAGCCGAATGAAATCGAGAAGCGCGGCCCCGTATTCCCACGGCGCCATGACATAGGTCCCGGGCAACTGCGCATTGCTGCTGAACAGCACAAACACCTTGCCGAAATACCAGTTGTGCAACGGCATCACCAACACCGGCAGAAACCCTATGCACAGGCCGGCCAGGCGGCGCCATTGGCCGCTGGCCAGCGCGGCCAGCCCGGCGCCGCCAAGCAGAATGCCCGGCATCGGCGCGACAATCGGTTTCATGAAGATCGCCAGCGCCAACAGCAAAGCCGCGCCGGCGGCCGAGCCCATATCGCGCGGCGCGCCGCCGCGCGGCCCGATCAGAACCCAGGCGCCCCAGAACAGGAATATGAACGCGATCGGATCGGCAAAGCCGTGCGAAGACCACTTCGCGTAGTGAAAGAAACTGGAGCCGAACACCGCGCCGGCCGGCGTCGCGGTAAAGATCAGCGCGACGCGCCAGGCGAAGGCATCGGACAGGAAACGCTTGAACAATGCGAGGACGACGATCGGCAACAACAGCATCAGCGACAGGTAACCGAGATTGGTGTCGCCGAAAACGATCATCTCAAGGGCCCGAAAATAGCGAAGCCCAGGGCCGCCATAGTAGTACACCGCCTCGCCGCCCATCAGCGCAGCCATGACATTGCCATCAATAAGATGCTGCAGGATTTCGCGGCCGACGCCGGTGTAGAACAACCCGTCGTCGCCACCGTCCATCGGGCGCCAGCCGCCGATGAAGCTGGCGTCGCTTATCGCAATGACGGTCAAAGCCAATCCGATAAGAATCAAGGGACGCGCGGTGTCCCGCAGACGCACGCGCACCAGCAAGACCAGCACGGCGACCAAGGCAAGCCACCGCGCCGCCGCCATGGCAATCAGTTTTGCATCGACCGACGCCGGCGCATCCAGCTTCATCGCCAAAACATTCGGCTCGATCGAAACCGCGAATATCTGGCTGCCGATATCCTGCTGGCCGATGTCGCGGCAGGCCATGTCGGCATGACGCACCGGCGTGTAGCGGCCATCGGCGCCCGGCCAGAGCAGATCGCCGCGCCAGCAAAGCTGCGCGCCGGCATAATCGGAGGGGAAGCGCAGCATCATGAACCAGGGCATGGCGATGCGCCATCGGTCCAGCCCCATCCAGATTTTCGTGTTGCGATCGGCGCGATGGACATCGGGAGCCGCCGTATACCAATTGTAGCCGACGTCGTTGACGAAGCCGAGGCGCAGCCAGACCGGATTGTCGAAATCGATCGACGTCAGCGACCGGGAAAATTCCGCGTTCTGCAAAACCCCGTCGCCGGACAATGCATAAAGCCGGTCGGGGAATTTCTGATCCAGCCAGCAGCCCTCCGATTTCGGCTTGCAGTGTACCGAAGGCGGGTAAACCCTATCGAACTCCGATTTCATGTAACGATAAACGTCGGGCGGCAACTGGCGCTCGAACACGTTGCCGGGCTTGACCGGCAGGAACACGTTCTCGCCTTCCGCGATCGGCGTCGGCGCAAGCAGCAGCGGCAAGCATGCGGCGACCGCAACCACGGCAACGGCGGCGAGCCAGTTGCGCAACCGCAAGGTCAGCGCGCCGCAAAACACCGCAACGGTGACGACCAGAAGCGGCGCGTAGCCTGACAACTGGTTGATCGGCAGCCCGACCGCCACGATCAGAAGCGCGAGCGCCAACAGACGCCACCAAGCGCTGCGCGTCACCGGAGGCGATGCGTCTGGTGTGTTGCCAAGCGCAATCATGTTCTAGGATAGCCCAATCTGACCTGAAACAACCGGGCCCCCATGCCAGAATACCAGTCCAGCGCTTTTTTCAAGATCGGAATCGACGTCCACATCGGGCCCCAAGTCGATATCCGCAGGCCGCGTCTCGTCACAATAGGCGACCATGTCGCCATCGACAACGGGGCCTATATCACGACCGCCGCCGAAATCGAAGACTATGTTCATATCGGGCCCTACGTGACCGTGATCGGCGGCAAGCGCGCCAGATTGATCATGCGCAACTTCACCAATCTCGCCGCCGGTTGCCGTGTCATCTGCGGCAGCGACCGGTTTATGGGTGAGGGCCTGATCGGACCGGCGTCGCTGCCCGATCGGTACAAGGATCGCATGAAGCTCGCTCCGGTCATTCTCGAAAACTTCGCCAATGTCGGAACCAACGCGGTGATCATGCCGGGCGTCACGCTGGCGGAAGGATCGGTGATCGGGGCGTGCTCGCTGGTCACCGCATCCACCGAACCGTGGACGATTTACACCGGCACGCCGGCGCGGGCGATCAAATCGCGGCCGCGCGACACCATGATTCGCTATGCCGCGGAACTCGGATACCTCAACGGCGCAAGGCCGAAACAGTAACCGCGCCGATCCGGTCGAAGTCGGCCTCGGTCAGGTCGAGGCGCGACGCCAGCCACATGCCGCGGCGGGAAATATCGATGCTGTTGGGAAACAGCCGGTCGTCGGCCCGGTACGGCGCCTGACGATGCAGGGGATGCCAGAATGCACGATGCCCGATCTTGTCGGCGTCGAGCGCGGCGGCAACTGCGGCGCGGTCTTCGATCAACACATCGGTCCACTGCCGGACTTCGCCGGGCTCCGACAAAGGCGGCAGCGACAGGCCGGGCTGGTTGGCCAGCCGATCGGCATAGGCCTGATCGCGGCGGCGCGCGGTGGCGAGCCGCTCCTCGATCTCGTCGAATTGCGGCAAGGCGACCGCGGCCTGCAAATCGGTAAACTTGAAATTGAAACCGAGGACCGGATGGTCGTCGTCGCCGCCGCTGCCGCCGGTGCGGCGTCCCTGATCCTTCAGTTCGCGCAGCCGGTCATGCATGCCGGCATTGTCGGTGACGATCATGCCGCCCTGGCCGGCGGTGATGGTCTTGTTGGCGGAAAACGAGAAGCAGCCGCACAAACCGGGCGATCCGAGCATGCGCCCGCCATGGCGCGACCCGAGCGCCTCGGCTGCGTCGCAGATGATCGCGATGCCGGCCTTGCGGCAGATCGGCTCAAGTCTCGCATAGTCGGCGCCACGGCCATTGACATCGACAGTCACCAGCGCGCGCGTGCGCGGGCCAATCGCAGCCTCGACGGCATCCGGATCGACACCGAAACGCACCGGCTCGATATCGACCAGCTTCACGCTGGCGCCGGCCAGCCGGACCGCGTTGGCGGTCGCGATGAAGGTCAGATCGGGGACCAGAACTTCGTCGCCCGCCCCGATGCCCGCGGCCATCAGCGACAATGCGATCGCGGCGGTGCCGCTGGACACCGCAACGGCATATCGCGTACCGACAAATGCCGCGACCTTGCGCTCGAATTCGCGGGCCAGCGGGCCGTCATTGATGTATTGGCGTTCCAGGACGTCGCGCAACCCATCGAGTTCGCGGTTGGTCAGATGCGGACCGAACCAAGCAATGGGCTTACGTGAACCGTCCGTCGAGTTTGCCATGCCAGTTGAATTCGCCGAGAAAGTGGCCTTCCGGCCAGGTGCGAGAAACTAGTGGTTATCTACATCACGAATAACTAGAAATGCAAAGCCTCGCCCCCGCTTTCGAGAATTCGATGACCGACCCGGCATACGCCTCTTCCTGGACGCCACGATCATGAGCACGCCGCGAATTCTGGTGACCGGCGGATCGGGCTTCATCGGCTCGGCCTTGGTCAAGGCGCTGGTGAAGTCCGGCGCGCAGGTGCGCGTGCTCGACGATAATTCGCGCGGCCGGCCACGCCGCCTGCATGCGGTCGAGGAAGAGATCGAATTCATCGGCGGCGACATCCGCGACCCGGCCGCGGTCGACGCCGCGACCAAGGGCATGGACGAGGTACATCACTTGGCCTTCGTCAACGGCACCGAGTTCTTCTACACGCAGCCCGATCTGGTGCTCGATGTCGGCGTGCGCGGCATGATCAATGTCATCGACGCCTGCCGCAAGCATAATGTCGGCAACCTCATTCTCGCTTCTTCGTCCGAGGTCTACCAAACACCGCCGCAGGTGCCGACCGATGAGAGCGCACCTTTGTCGGTGCCGGACGTCCTGAACCCGCGCTATTCCTACGGCGGCGGCAAATTGATCAGCGAACTGATGGCGATCAATTACGGCCGCAAGTTTTTCGAGCGCGTGCTGATTTTCCGCCCCCACAATGTCTATGGCCCGGACATGGGCTGGGAGCATGTGGTGCCGCAGTTCGCGCTGCGTTTGCAAAAGCTGAAAGAGGCGCAGCCGGAAGGCACATTGCACTTCGACATTCAGGGCAGCGGCGAGGAAACCCGGTCGTTCTGCTATGTCGACGACCTTGTGGCCGGCGTCATGGAGATGCGCGACAAGGGCGAGCACCTCAATATCTATCATGTAGGCACCACCGAAGAGCTGTCGATTGCCGATGTGGCGCGCAAGGTCGCTGCCGCGGCCGGCCGGACCATCGAGATCGTGCCCGGCAAATTGCAGGCCGGCGGCACGCCGCGCCGCTGCCCTGACATTTCTAAACTCAGCGCTCTGGGCTATAGACCGCGCGTCACGCTCGACGAAGGCTTGAAGCCGACGCTCGACTGGTACTGGAAGAACGCCGACCTGGCCCCGAAAGATTTGGCGCCGAAGAATTAATGGAGACTCCCTTGGGCCCCACCAAAATCGCGCGCAGCGCCGGCACCGGCGGCAGCGTCCCGGTCGAGCAGTGCCAGATCTGCGGTTCGGAAAAGCTCGATGCGGTGCTGTCGCTCGGCTACATGCCGCCGGTCAACCAGATGGTGCCGATCGGCCAGGTGCCGAAGCAGCAGCCGTGGTTTCCGACCGACCTGTTGCATTGCCGCGACTGCGATCTGGTGCAGCTTGGCCTTGCCGTCGATCCGGTCATTATCTTCCCGCCGGAATATCCCTACACCTCGGGCACCACCAAACTGCTGCGCGACAATTTCGCCGACCTGCAGCGCGAAAGCGCCGCGATGCTGGGGCTCACCGAGAAGGACCTCGTCGTCGATATCGGCTCCAATGACGGCACGCTGATCTCGAACTTCCAGAAGGCCGGCAACCGCATTCTCGGCATCGAGCCGACCGATGTCGGCGACATCGCCAACTCCCGCGGCATCCCGACCATCAAGCGCTATTTCGGCAAGGCGGCAGCAGAGGAAGTGCTGGCCTCGCACGGCCCGGCCAAGCTCATCACGGCGGCGAATTGCTTTGCCCATATCGAGGACGTGCATGCCATCGTTGAGGGCATCGTCGCCATGCTCGGCGAAGACGGTGTGTTCATTTCGGAATCGCACTACCTCATTCCACTGCTCGACACGCTGCAATACGACACCGTCTATCACGAGCATCTGCGCTATTATTCGCTGGCCAGTCTGAAGCATCTTTTGGAGATGCACGGGCTGGAAGTGTTCCACGCCCGGCCGATCCCGAGCCATGGCGGGTCGATCCGCGTTTATGCGGGACGCAAGGGCAAGCACAAGATCGAGGCCAGTGTGCAGAAAATGCTCGACGCCGAGCCGCGCGGCGAGGCCATGGCCAAGCGGCTGAAACAGTTCAAGCACGACGTGCTGCTGTCCAAGCTGCGCCTCTTGTCGATGCTCAAGGACCTCAAGGAAAAGAACGCCCGCGTCGTCGGCATCAGCGCACCGTCGCGCGCCTCGACTTTGTTCAACTATGTCGGGCTCGACGACGGCATCATCGATTATGTCTGCGAGATCCCGGGATCGCTCAAGATCGGCAAATGCATGCCGGGCACCGCGATACCGGTGGTCGACGAAACCCGGCTGTTTGAAGACCAGCCGGAATGCGCCATCATCTTCTCCTGGCACATCGCCGACGAACTGGCGCCGAAGCTGCGCGCCAAGGGTTACAAGGGGCAGCTAATTTCGCCGCTGCCGGTGCCAAGGTTTCTGTAACGCTGGCCTTGGCCACCGTTATCCGTCATCCTGAGGTGCGAGCGCAGCGAGCCTCGAAGGACGACGGCCCAAGAGTCAGAGGCCGTCGCCCTTCGAGGCTCGGCCAAGTGGCCTCGCACCTCAGGGTGACGGAGTTAGCGCATGGGCGAATTCCCGAAGATCAATTCCCGCAAGACCATCGAGGTGTCGCCGTGGATGAAAGTGATCGAGCGCGAGGTGGCGTATAAAAACGGCACCACCGAGCTTTATCACGCCGTCGGCCAGCAGGATTACATCGCCATCGTCGCGCTGACGCCGGACGGCCGCATTCCGATCGTGCAGCAATATCGCCCTGCGGTGGAGCGCAAGACCTGGGAACTGCCGGCCGGCATGACCGATGCGGGCGAAGACCCGGCGCTGACGTGCGAACGCGAACTGATGGAAGAGACCGGCTATCCGGCCAAGGCGGTGCATGCGCTGGGCAGCTTCTCGCCGTGCACGGCGCGGCTGTCGAACCGCATCCATTCGTTTTTCGTCGAAACCGGGCCGCGCCCGCCGGGGGCGACCATCGAAGCCGGAATCGAATTGAACCTCGTCAGCCCGGACGAATTGGCCGCCATGATTATTTCAGGTGAATTCTCACTGCAATTGCATATCGGCGCCCTGATGCTGGCCGGCATGCGCGGTTTCATCGATCTGACGGCCTTTACGCCGCGCTAGCGCGAGAGTTCAATTGACCTCGGTCAATGCCGGTACATTGGAATACGTTCAATTTCGCCTGTACAAAGGGCCTGGAACCGCTCTAAAAAGGCGGTGCGGCGCTCTGCGGGAAAGCGGAATTGCAATGAATTACAACTACTTCTTTGTATCGGCCCTGGACAAATTGCGTGATGAGCGCCGTTACCGGGTATTTGCCGACCTCGAACGCATTGCCGGCCGGTTCCCGCACGCGCACTGGCATTCGCCGGAAGGCAAGCGCGACGTCGTCATCTGGTGTTCCAACGATTATCTTGGCATGGCTCAGCACCCGAAGGTGATCGGCGCCATGGTCGATGTCGCGGCCCGCATGGGCACCGGCGCCGGCGGCACCCGCAACATCGCCGGCACCAATCATCCGCTGGTCGAGCTGGAGCGCGAGCTCGCCGACCTGCACGGCAAGGAAGCGGCGCTGCTGTTCACCTCGGGTTACGTCTCCAACCAGACCGGCATCCCGACCCTCGCCAAGCTCTTGCCGAACTGCCTCATTCTGTCGGACGCGCTCAACCACAATTCGATGATCGAAGGCGTGCGGCAAGCCGGTTGCGAAAAGCAGGTCTGGCGCCACAACGACGTCGCGCATCTGGAAGAACTGCTCAAGGCCGCCGATCCGGCGCGGCCGAAGCTGATCATCTTCGAGAGCCTGTATTCGATGGACGGCGACATCGCGCCGCTGCATGCGATCTGCGATCTCGCCGACAAATACAATGCGATGACCTATGTCGATGAAGTGCACGCGGTCGGCATGTATGGCCCGCGCGGCGGCGGCGTCACCGAGCGCGACAATGCGGCCTCGCGCATCGACGTCATCGAAGGCACCTTGGCCAAGGCGTTCGGCTGCCTCGGCGGCTACATCACCGGTTCGGCCGAGATGATCGACGCCGTGCGCTCCTACGCGCCGGGCTTCATCTTCACCACCGCGTTGCCGCCGGCGATCTGCGCCGCCGCCACCGCCGCAATCCGTCATCTCAAGACCTCGCAGTGGGAACGCGACCGCCATCAGGACCGCGCCGCGCGCGTCAAGGCCGTGCTCAATGCCGCCGGTCTGCCGGTCATGCCGTCATCGACCCACATTGTACCTGTGCTGATTGGCGACGCCGAGAAGTGCAAGATGGCGAGCGACATGCTGCTCGCCGACCACGGCATCTATATCCAGCCGATCAACTACCCGACCGTGCCGCGCGGCGAAGAGCGGCTGCGCATTACGCCGTCGCCCTACCACGACGACGTGCTTATCGACGCGCTGGCGGAAGCTTTGGTCGATGTCTGGGACCGGCTGCAACTGCCAAAGCGGCGCCAGCAACTGGCGGCGGAATAGTTCTTCTTACCTTGCGCATGATCTTATCCGAAAACCGGTTCCCACTTTTCGGGATCATGCGCTAATCCTGAAACGGCGTTTGCGGCGGCGGCGGCTTGGCTGAATCCCGGGCCGCCGCGTCAGGCTTGATTGCCGCGCGGACGTGACGCCGCACCACCCACGGCATCGTCAGCAGCACAAAGAAGATGCGCGTCAGATGATGCGCGCCGACATAGACCGGGTCGAGATTGAGCGCGAGCGCCAGCAGCAGCATCGCGTCGACAGCGCCCGGCGCATAGGCGATCATCACATCGGCCAGCGGCAAGGTCACGAATTGCACCAGCGCGCCGGCGAACAGCACGGTCATCAAGATCGCGACGGCGAACGATCCGAAGGCGGCGCCGACATAGTGCAGCAGCATGCGCACCGGCGTATTGGCGAAGCGCGAACCGCCGACCGCGCCGAACCCGATCATCACAAGGAGAACCACCCACCACGGCAACTCGACATGAAGCAGGCCGCTGCCGTGCAGCGCCGCCGAGGTCAGCATCGAGCCGAACAGCAGGCCGCCGGGAAAACGCACGCGATAGGCGACGATGGCCATCACCGTCGAGGCCGCGACCAGGATGGCGAGTTCGCCGAGTTGCGACGGGTCAAACGAACCGCCGAGCCTGCGCTCGGTGTGGCCGACCAATCCCAGTCCCGCAAGCAAAGCCGGAAAGCCGACGGCAATGATGACGATGCGGATCGTTTGCACGATGGCCACCGCCCGCACATCGGCCTTGAGATCGATGGCCATCGCCATCACCTGCGACAGACCGCCGGGCACGGCGGCAAGATAGGCCGTCACCGTGTCCCAGCCGTGCACCACGCGCAGATAGGCCGTGCCGGCGACGCTGATGGCGATCGACGCCGCGATCAGCACGACGATGCTGAGAGGATAGGTGGCGATGCCGCGCAAGGTCTCCGGCGTCACCACGGCGCCAAGCGAAATGCCGATCAGCACCTGCAGCACCTGCACCGTGCGCGGCGGAATCCACATCGGCCGGCCCGCCAGCGCGGCGATGGCGACGACAAGAATGGAACCCGACAGATAGCCTGCCGGCATGCCCATCAGGCCGAAGGTCAGCCCGCCGGCGGCGGCAAAGGCCAATGTTTCCGCGACATTGCGGAAGCCGGAAATGCGGGTGAAAAGCGATGGCGGGGGCAAGGGGGACGACTTTCACCGAGCCAAACGTGAAGCGCACCGGCGCCACAGCTCGTCGGTGCGATCAATGCCGGGCGCGCGCGCCAAGGTCAAATGCCGGATCGGACTGGCGGTCCGGCTAAAACAGCAGGTCTCGCGTCAGCGTGTCGAGCACGCCGACCGCGTCCAGCGCGGCGCGCAGCCGCGCGCGGGCTGGGCGCGACAAGCCCTTGACCTCGACCTTGCTCCCCGGCGGCTGGCCGTCGGCAATGTCGGCCAATTGCTGCGACAGAATGAAATCGAGAAAGTCGGCCTGGGCGCGAACCAGCGATTCAATATCATTCTCGCTCCGTCCGAGCGCGGCAACGCCGGCAAGCCGGGCCGGCGTCGCGCGTTCGAGCACATGATGGCGAATCGCCAGCACGCGCGCGGTGGTGACGAGATTGAACAGCCCCGCGCGCTTGAGATCGATGCGGCCGTCTTCGGTGCGAATGCCGCCGAGAACCGTGAAACTTTGCGGCGCCTGCCCGGCGGTTTCGGCCAGCAATTTGGCGAAGCTGGCATTGTTCTGCGCCGCGTCAAAGCCTGCGCGCCAGATCTCGTTGGCAAGGCGGGCCTCGCCATAAACCGCGAGAAGATCGAAGAAGATATCGACCGACAGTAAATCCTCAGGCTTTGCCCGCGTGACCCAGGTGGCGACACGCGCACGCCAGGTCGCTGTCGAGCCGCGCCAGGCCTCGTTCTTTCCCATCACGCCGCCGGTGCAATACGGCACGCCGACTTCGTGCAGAATGTCGGCGACGATGCCGCCGAACCGCGCAAACCAGTTATCGTTGGCCGATCCCGGATCGCCCTCGGCGAAGACAATGGCGTTGTCCTGGTCCATCGCCAGCAGGCTTTCGCCACGACCGGCCGAACCAAGCACACAGAGTGCAAAGGCGCAGGGCGGTGCGCGCTCCCCGTCGGCGAGCATCTTGCGCTCAGCCAGCACGCCGGCGCGGCGCGTCAGAGCGCCGAGTTCGCGCGAGATCACCGCGGCAATGTCGCGCGCATTGACGCCTTCCGCCACCAGGCCCGCCGCCATTTGTGGCAGTCGCGCCCACGCAGCCCCGAGCGCCTGGATGTCGTCTGCATCGTCGAGGGCGTCGCCGAGGATCGCGGCCTCCTGCGCGCGCAGCCGCAGCAGGTCGCGCGACGTCACCATGCCGCAGACATTGCCGTTGTCATCTTCGACAGCAAGATGCCGCAGCTTGAGCCGGCTCATGCGGCCAAGCGCGCGATAAACGAACGCGGCCGACGGCAAGGACGCTAGCGGCTTGCTGGCGAATTCCGCCACGGTACGGCCGAGCGCGGCAGCGCCATGTTCGCTGAGAACGCGCAGCATGTCGCGTTCGGTGAGGATGCCGGTATCGCGCACGCGCAACGGCGCATCAGGCGCAGCGCCCGCGGGCCCCACCAGCAGCGACGATATTTTTTCCCGCGCCATCCGGTTGAGCGCATCGCCCAGCATGCTGTCGCCGGCGACGAATTTGACAGGCACGCTCATCACGTCGGCGACGCGGTGCCGGTACGGGTAGGCATCAATGCGGGCGAGCGATGCCTCGGCGCGCGTATGCGGCGCCGCCACCGCGTCCTCCCAGCCGGCGCGATGCTGCTCGTCGAGCACGCCGGTCAAGGCCAGACAGGCTTTTTCGGCTTCGGCCAGTGTCCGGATATTGCCGGCGCGCAATTTCGGCAGCAGCGCCAGAAAAATCTTCGCAGTCAGGATGGCGTCACCAACCGCCGAATGGCGCCCCTCGACGGTGACGCCAAGCCAGCTTGCCAGATGCTCGAGCGTATAGCCGCCGAGACGCGGCTCGGCGACCTGTGCCAAAAGCCGCGTATCGAGCGTGCGCGGCGCCGTCCATTTCAGGCCAGCGCGCTCGCATTCGCGCTTGAGTACCGCGAGATCGAAACCCAACGTATGGCCGATCAGGATCGCTCCCGACATCGCCGTGGCCAGGTCCGGCCAGACGGCGGCAAAGCCCGGCGCATCCGCCACCATGACGTCGTCAATCTTGTGAATGCGGGTCGTCGCGTCCGGTATCGGCAGGCCAGGATTGACCAGTTGACGCTGACCGGCGCTCTCGACCAGCCGGCCGCCCTTCAGTGGCACCCTGCCGATCTCGACGATGCGCGCCTTGGACGGGTCAAGCCCCGTCGTCTCGGTGTCGAGAACGACGGCATCGAGTGAGATCAACGGCGTCGCATTGCCGGTCGTCGCCATGGCCGAGCCCCCTGCTCCATCTTCCGGTTCGGACCGCAGCATAGCCCGGCGGTTTAGCCAAAGGTTTTGACACAGGTCAGGCGCATTGCCGCATCGCACCGGCCAGCAGGCCCGCCGCGAAGCGCTATCTAAAAGGCGGCAACAAGGCTAAAATTGTAAAGGTAGCTGAAGTTTAGCCGGGTTGTCGGAGCGCGCATGCTGCAAGGCTGGGTCGTCATCGCGGTGGCGCTTGGGTATATCGGCCTGCTGTTTCTGGTCGCCAGTTACGGCGACCGCACCCGTGCGCAAACCAGCGCCGCCGGCGGCCATGCCACACGCCCCGTACTCGGCCGGGAGGGCCGCGCCCGGCTGATGATCTACCCGCTGTCGCTGGCGATTTATTGTACGTCGTGGACGTTCTTCGGCTCGGTCGGCTCGGCCTCGCGCACCGGCTACGAATTCCTCACCATCTATATCGGCCCGGTGCTGATGATCGGTCTGTTCGCACCGCTCTTGGTGCGCATCGTGCGGCTGGCCAAAGCGCAGAACATCACCTCGATCGCCGACTTCATCGCTGCGCGCTATGGCAAGAGCCAGGCAGTCGCCGCCGTGGTGGCGCTGATCGCCATCGTCGGCACCGTTCCCTACATCGCGCTTCAGCTCAAAGCCGTATCGTCGTCGTTGGAGACGATCCTCGCCCACATCACGCCGATCAGCGACTTGACGAGGCCGCTGCTCGGCGACATCGCGCTATTCGTCGCGCTGTCGATGGCAACATTCGCTGTTTTATTCGGCACCCGCCATATCGACGCCACCGAGCATCAGGACGGCTTGATGCTGGCGATTGCCACCGAGTCGATCGTCAAATTGTTTGCCTTTCTCGCGGTCGGCATCTTCGTCACCTTCTGGATGTTCGGCGGACCTGGCGCGCTGTTCGAGGCGGCGCGCGCCAATGACGCAACTTCCGCATTGTTCTCGCGCGAACCGGCCTTCGATGCGCTGATCGTCACGACGCTCTTGTCGTTCATGGCGATTATCCTTCTGCCGCGCCAGTTTCACGTTGCGGTGGTCGAGAACAACAACGAGAACGAGATCAAACGCGCGGTCTGGCTGTTTCCGATCTATCTGGTGCTGATCAACCTGTTCGTGGTGCCGATCGCGCTCGCCGGCCTTTTGACCTTCCCGGCCGGGACGGTCGACAGCGACATGTTCGTGCTGGCGCTGCCGTTGCAGACCGGCTCCTACGTTTTGACCATCGCCGCCTTTGTCGGCGGCCTGTCGGCGGCGACCGCCATGGTCATCGTCGAATCGGTCGCGTTGTCGATCATGGTGTCGAACGACCTGATCATGCCGTTGGTGCTGCAAAGGCGCGAAGGCCTGCTGTCAGGCCGCGAGAATATCGGCAAGCTGTTGCTGATGGTGCGGCGGCTGGCGATCTTCGCCATCCTGCTGCTGTCTTATTTGTACTATCGCGCCGCCGGCGAGGCGCAGCTCGCCTCCATCGGCCTTTTGGCCTTCGCCGCGGTGGCGCAACTGGCGCCGGCCTTTTTCGGCGGCCTGTTTTGGCGGCGCGCCACCGCCGCCGGCGCCATTGCCGGCATGACCGCCGGCGTCGCGATCTGGGCCTATACCTTGCTGCTGCCGACCTTTGCCGACATCGGCTTGATCGGAAAACACATCCTCACCGAAGGGCCGTGGGGCATCGCCATGCTGCGGCCGCAGCATATGCTGGGTTTGAACCTGTCGCCTTTGGTGCATGGCGTGGTGTGGAGCCTGGCCGTCAACATCCTTTGTTACGTCGGCTTCTCGTTACGGCGCGAGCCGTCGCCGATCGAGCGCATGCAGGCCAATACTTTCGTGCCGTCCGACCTGACGCCGATGACGCCGAGCTTCCGGCTTTGGCGCTCGTCGGTGACCGTGGACGAACTCGTCACCACCGTGGCGCGCTATCTCGGCGAGGAGCGCACGCGCGGCGCGCTGGAAACCTTCGCCGAGACGCACCGCATCAGCATGGACGGCAAGGACGAAGCCGACTTCCGGCTGGTGCGTCACGCCGAGCATATTCTCGCTTCGGCGATCGGCGGCGCCTCGTCGCGGCTGGTGCTGTCGCTTTTGCTGCGCAAGCGCACGGTGTCGACCAAGGCGGCGCTGAAACTGCTCGACGACGCCAATGCGGCGATCCAGTACAACCGCGAAATATTGCAGACCGCGCTCGACCATGTGCGCCAGGGCATCGCCGTGTTCGACCGCGATCTGCAACTGATCTGCTGGAACCGGCAATTCGGCGAAATCCTCGACCTGCCGCCCAGCCTGATCCGCAGCGGCGTGGCGCTGGCCGACATCCTGCGCTTCAACAGCCAGCGCGGCGACGTCCAGCCGGACCGCATCGAGGATTTCGTACGCGTACAGATCGAGCGCTACGTCTCCGGCAAGGAAGTGTTCATGGAGCGCTTCGCCGAAGCCGGCATGGTGATCGAGGTGCGCGCCAATCACATGCCGGACGGCGGCATCGTCACCACCTTCACCGATATCACATCGAGCGTCGAAGCGGCCGAAGCGCTCGAGCGCTCCAACGAAACGCTGGAGCGGCGCGTGCGCGAGCGCACCGAGGAATTGACTCTGCTCAACCTCGCGCTGGCCCGCGCCAAGGGCGAGGCCGACGCCGCCAATATTTCCAAGACCAAATTTCTCGCCGCCGCCAGCCACGACATCCTGCAACCGCTCAACGCGGCGCGGCTTTACGTCACCAGCCTGATCGAACGCGGCGGCCGCGACGACCGGCGGCTGGTCGACAATATCGACGCCTCGCTCGAAGCGGTCGAGGAAATCTTCGGCGCGCTGCTGGACATGTCGCGGCTCGACACCGGCGCGATGCGGCCGGAGTTCTCGTCATTCCGCATCGACGATCTGATGCGGCAGATCGAACTGGAATTCGCGCCGATGGCCAGCGCCAAGGGTATCGATCTCAAATACGTAAGGTGCGGTCTGGTTGTGCGCTCCGACCGCCGCCTATTGCGCCGGCTGGTGCAGAATCTTGTATCGAACGCCATCAAGTACACACCGGCCGGCCGCGTGCTGATCGGCTGCCGCCGCAACGACGCGAATTTGCGGATCGACGTTTACGATACCGGCGTCGGTATTCCGGAATCGAAGCGGCGCGATATCTTCATCGAATTCCACCGCCTTGAGCAAGGCGCACGCATCGCCCGCGGCCTGGGTCTCGGCCTGTCGATCGTCGAGCGCATCGCCCGCGTGCTCGGCTCCGCCGTCGAAGTCGGCCAGTTGGCGAGCGGTGGCTCGCATTTCGCGGTCACTGTTGCGAGATCGAACGCGGCTCCGGTCGAACTGCCGTCGCGCGACGCCGCCCGCGTCGATCCGAGCCAGCTTGCCGGCACCACGGCGGTCTGCATCGACAACGAACCGGCGGTGCTCGACGGCATGAGCATGTTGTTGCGCGGCTGGGGCTGCGAGGTCATCAAGGCCCCCGACCTCGACATCGCCATGGCGGCAATCACCGAGGCCCCGACGCCGCCTAATGGATTGCTGGTCGATTATCATCTCGACCACGGCAACGGCATCGAGGCGATCATCGCCTTGCGCAAGCGTTGCGGACCGCTGCCGGCGATTCTGATCACCGCTGACCGGTCGCCGGCGGTGCGCGAGCATGCCCGCGCCGAGGACATTCAACTCTTGAACAAGCCGGTCAAGCCGGCGGCGTTGCGCGCGCTCCTGGCGCAATGGCGGGTGATGCGGGTGGCGGCGGCGGAGTAATCTTCGCTGTCGTCCCCGCGAAGGCGGGGACCCATAACCACGATGCTCATGTCAGGAGCGGAAGAAAATCCAGTTCGGGAAACGTATTCTATAGTCACGGCGTATGGGTCGCCGCCTCCGCGGGGACGACATTAGCTCTCCGCGCCTGCCCCTTGTGACCACTGGCCGTTTTCGATTTTGGCGGCGGCGATGACGGCCTGGGTGCGGCTTTCGACGCCGAGCTTTTGCAGGATCGCCGAGACATGCGCCTTCACGGTCGCTTCCGCGACGCTGAGCTGATAGGCGATCTGCTTGTTGAGCAGGCCTTCCGACAACATCATCAGGACGCGCACCTGCTGCGGCGTCAATGTCGCCATGCGCGCCATCAGCGCGGCAGATTCCGCATCCGAGCCGGCTGACAGATCGACATCCGCCGGCGTCCAGACGCCGCCATTGAGAATGCGCGAGATCGCGGCGCGCATCGCCTCGACGCTCAAGGTTTTCGGAATGAAGCCGGAGGCGCCGAATTCCATGCAGCGGCGGATCGCGGCCGGATCGTCATTGGCCGAGACGACGATCACCGGCACGCTCGGATATTGTGCGCGGATATACATCAGGCCGGAGAAACCGCGCACGCCGGGCATCGACAGATCGAGCGTCACCAGATCGATATCGCCGCCTTTGTCGAGCAGGGCGACCACGTCGTCGAAGGTGCCGGCTTCCAGAATATCGACACCGTCCAGCAGGCCGACGACCGCCTCGCGCAGCGCGCCACGGAACAGCGGATGATCGTCAGCAATAATCAGCCGGTATTGCGCGACATCTTTCAAGCGACGCCTTCCTTCCACTGCGCTCGGCCAAGACCGGCATTTTTCAGCCTGGCCGAATGATCCTATGCGGCCCATCCGATAGCCTTCAAGAGCCGCGGGGCCGAGACCTTGCAAGGCACCATTACGCGCTTCATCGCCGGGTTGCCATGCGAAGTACAAATCGACGGCTTTATCGCCATTGCCATCTTGCGTTGCAGCAACCAGCGATACCGCATTGCAGCGTAATTTCACGCATTTAGCGCGTCGATAGGCTTGGAAAAACAGTCACTTTTCCAAGGATATAAGCCCAAAGTCTTATAAGACGTCGGCCCGGTCGATGTTACGGTTTATTTACGTTGGCGACCCGGCGAGCAAAGACCGGGCGACAGTGCGGCGACTGGGGGGACGCCACTTTCAATCACGACATCCCCTGCGCCAAACGGAGTCCGCCACCTGCGGGCTCAAAACTTTATTCGCACCGGCGGCATCGCGCGCCGTGGCGGGCGGCCAGTCGAAGACCGGCGGCTAATAAACGAACAATGGCTCTTGATTTCGGAGTCATCAGCAAAGGGGAGACAATAATGGCACCCAACACCGAAGCCGAACGCATTGAGGGACATTGGTCCAAGACCAGGACGTTGACATTCGTCATTCTGGGATTTTGGTTCGTGTTCGCGTTTCTGCTGCCCTGGAACACGAAGGCGCTCAACGCCATCCCGTTCATGGGCTTTCCGCTGGGCTTCTACTTCATCGCCCAGGGTTCGCTGATCGCATTCGTGGTCATGATTTTCGTCCAGAACTGGTTCCAGGACAAAATCGACGACGAATACGGCTTCCACGAAGAATAAGGGGGGAAATCGCACATGTTTCGCTTACAAGGAAAACTGGTCGATAACCTTCCAAAGGTTTACGGCCTCTACACTGGCGGGTTTCTCATCTTCATCTTGTTGATGTCGATCCTCGACAAGATGGGCGTCAGCGCCCAGACCATCGGCGTCCTGTTCGTCGCCTTTACGATCTGCATTTACGCGCTGATCGGCTGGCTGTCGCGCACCATGGAGCTCGGCGCTTACTATGTGGCGGGACGCGAAGTGCCTGCGGTCTACAACGGCATGGCGACGGCGGCCGACTGGATGTCGGGCGCTTCGTTCGTCGCGCTGGCCGGCGGCATCTACTTCGGCGGTTACGGTTACATGGCCTTCATCGTCGGCTGGACCGGCGGCTATGTTCTCGTTAACGCCCTGATGGCGCCCTATCTGCGCAAGTTCGGCTGCTACACCGTGCCGGACTTTATCGGCACCCGTTACGGCGGCAACGTTGCTCGCTTTTGCGCGGTGGTCATCCTCGTCGTGGCGTCCTTCACCTACGTGACGGCGCAGATCGACGCGTCCGGCACGATCGCCGCGCGCGCGCTGAACATCAGCTACGCAACGGGCGTCTGGTTTGGCCTCCTGGCCATTCTGATGTGCTCGATGCTGGGCGGCATGCGGGCTGTGACCTGGACTCAGGTGGCACAGTACATCGTGCTGATCATCGCCTACCTGGTGCCGATCATCTGGATGTCGAACCGTCAGGGCTTCGGCATCATCCCGCACTTCTCGTACGGCGAAGCGATCCAGCGCATTCAGGAGCTTGAACCCATGGTCAAGCTTGGGTTGAAGGCCACTGAATCGTTCCCGGGCCGCAGCGTTCTGACGACCCCGTTCAATGCGACGGGCGCTCCGCTCGAAAGCTGGAAGTTTGCGACGCTTGCCCTCTGCATGATGGCCGGCACCGCGTCCCTCCCGCACATCCTGATGCGCTACTTCACGACGCCGTCCGTCCGGTCGGCGCGTAAATCGGTGGCATGGTCGCTGTTCTTCATCTTCCTGCTCTACTTCTCAGCGCCTTGCCTTGCCACGCTGACCAAGCTCCAGCTACTCGATCCGAACCTCCCGACGGCCATTATCGGCAAGCCGTTCGCGGAAGTGGCGAACCTCGCCTGGATCAAGAACTGGGCGAGTGTCGGCATGGTGGTGATCTCGGACAGCAACAAAGACGGCATCTTGCAGATCAACGAGTTCTTCATGCGCCCAGACGTCGTCGTTCTGGCCACGCCTGAAATCGCCGGTCTGCCTTATGTCATCTCCGGCCTCGTCGCTGCCGGCGGTCTTGCCGCCGCCATGTCGACGGCGGACGGTCTGATCCTGGCGATTGCCAACGCGCTCAGCCACGACCTGTACTACAAGATGATCGATCCGAAGGCTGACGTCAGGCTGCGTCTCATCGTGGCCCGTGTCCTCCTTGTGATCATCGGTATTGCGGCGGCTTCGATAGCCAGTCTGCAGATCACCGGCATCCTGGGTGCGGTGGCGTGGGCGTTCTGCTTCGCCTGCTCCGGTCTGTTCTTCCCGCTCGTTCTGGGCATCTGGTGGAAGCGGGCCAACCGTCAGGGTGCGATCGCCGGCATGATCCTCGGCTTCGGTGCGGGTTCGCTCTACCTGTACCTGCTGCAGACTGGCGCGATCACGCCGTGGATGGGCATTGACGGCCTTCGCTTCGGGATGATCGGCATGCCGGTCAGCCTCGTCTCGATGGTCGTTGTCAGCCTCATGACCCCGGCTCCGAGTGCAGACATCCAGAAGATGGTCGATGACACCCGTATTCCCACGGGCGGGACGATCCTCGACGCGGCGCACTAAGTCGCGGCCAAGAACTAACGGGGGGCGGGTGAAAACCCGCCCCCTTTATTTTGCCGGTATGATAGAAGGCTGCCATGGACCCGCTCCCGACTTTTCCCCTCTCGAGTCTCCCGATCTGGGTCGTCGTCATCGACTACGTCCTCGGCATCATCATGTGGACGCTGATCGGGCGCGTCGCGATGAACTTCTTCCTGCCGGAAGATTCCAACTTCTTCTTCATGAAGTTTTTCGTCAAAACGACCAACCCGCTGATCAAGCTGTTTTCGCCGATCACGCCGAGCTTCCTGCTCGATCCGCTGGTGCCGCTCTACGTGGCGTGGTTCTTCTTCATGATCCGCTTCTATCTGATGCCCTGGCTGCTCGGTTATTCCGTGCTGGGCATGCTGTCGTTCCCGCTCGAAGGCGAGATCGCAGGGCTGATCTACTATTATGGGCACCTCGAAAAATAGCATGCCCCTCGGCCCCGTGCGAGTCTGCTGCCCTGACGGCATGATTCTAGGAGACTGACGATGGGGCAGCTCGGATTTTTCGATGCGGATAATCGGCTGGCGGCACTATCGGCGAAAGGCGATCCG
>CAMBQQ010000024.1 GCA_945870035.1 Rhizobium sp. Q54
CCTTGATGGCCACGCACTCTTGCCAAAACTTATCCTGGGGGTAAAGTTCACTAACGGGTTGGAGGTCATCGCCAAGGCGAGCGACCTTCAGGACGAAAACGCCGCCTAAAAGATCAGGCCGTCACCAACTTTAGGCGATAGCTCCTGGCCCGCCTCGCCGACCGCATGGTCGATGGCGAATTGCCGAAACTCCCGGTCGATGCCGCCACCGAGCGGGCCCGCGCTTTGTGCTACCGCGCCATCGCCGAGGCGCCCGACGATCCGGAAGTCGCGACCATCGCCGCCAGCCTGTTGAGCGAAAGCGTGCCGCAATGGCATGCCACCATCATTCTCGACCGCGCCCGCAACGAGGCCTATGACGCCGCCCTTCAAGCCGTCATCGAGCCCGGCATGCGCGTCCTGGAAGTCGGCGCCGGAACTGGCATTCTTGCCATGATGGCGGCGCGCGCGGGCGCCGCCGAAGTCATTACTTGCGAATCGAACCCGCTGATCGCCGAGCGGGCCCGCGCCATTGTCGCCGCCAATGGCTATGCGGACCGGGTCAAGATCATCGACAAGCATTCGACCGAACTGCGCATCGGCGAGGATATGGCCGGCCCAGCCGATGTGTTCGTCTCCGAGATCATCAGCGATGCGCTGATCGGCGAAGGCATGCTGCTGGTCACCGAGGACGTCGTGCCGCGGCTGTTGAAGCCAGGCGCGGCGATCATTCCCTATCGCGGCGCGATCCGCGTCGCGCTCGCCTATTATGGCGGCGCCGGCACCTTGCGCATGGGAAAGGTGGACGAATTCGACCTGTCGCTGTTCAACCGGCTGGTGGCGCCGAGCTATGCGCTGGCCATCGAGAACCCGCTGCTGACCTTGAGCAGCGCGGCCGCCGACCTGTTCGCCTTCACCTTCGCCGATGGCGGGCCGTTCCCCGCCCGGCGCACGCAGTTGACGCTGCGCGCCAAGGAGCGCGCCAATGGCGTGGTGCAATGGGTCCGCATACGCACCGACGCCGACAGCTACTACGAGAACGTGCCGCGCACCGGCGAAGGCTCGAGCTGGCACGCCGAATTCTATCCGTTCGCCGACAAGACAATCGCCGAGCCGGGCGAGGACATTGTCGTGAATGGCAGCCATGGCAAGACGACCTTGCGCATCTGGGCCGGCAAGCCGTAAACCTTGGTCATGACCACCAGCCCTCTCCTCACCGACCTCTACGAACTCAACATGGTCCAGGCCTATCTGGACAAGAATGAGGACGGCGAAGCCGTATTCGAATTCTTCGTGCGGCGGCTGCCGGCACGGCGCGGTTTTCTGCTGGCAGCGGGTCTTGAGGACGCGCTGCAATTTCTTGAAACCATGCGCTATTCGGCCGCCGACATCGCCTGGCTGAAGAGCACCGGCCGCTTC
This sequence comes from Rhizobium sp. Q54, assembly GCA_945870035.1. Taxonomy (GTDB): domain Bacteria; phylum Pseudomonadota; class Alphaproteobacteria; order Rhizobiales; family Xanthobacteraceae; genus Pseudolabrys. The sequence goes on from CAMBQQ010000024.1 coordinate 1,399, forward strand.
CGCGACAATCTACTCGATTATTTGCGCGACTTCCGTTTCACCGGCGATGTGCACGCGATTCCCGAAGGCAGCGTCTGCTTTCCGGGCGAGCCGCTGCTACGCATCACCGCGCCTTTGCCGCAGGCGCAGCTTGTTGAATCGCGGCTGATCAACATCCTGCATTTCCAGACTTTGATTGCCTCGAAGGCGGCGCGCATGGTTTTGGCCGCACCCGTCAAGATTTTGTCCGACTTCGGCCTGCGCACCGCGCATGGCGCCGAAGCCGGCAATTTCTCGGCGCGCGCCAGCTACATCGCCGGCTTCGCCAGCGTCGCCAATGTGCTGGCCGGCCAGCGCTATGGAATTCCCATTGTCGGCACCATGGCGCATTCCTTCGTCCAGGTGCATGGCGACGAGATGAAAGCCTTCGAGACTTTCGCCCGCGCGCGGCCGGAAGGCGTGGTGCTGTTGATCGACACTTACGACACCGAAGCGGGCGCGCGCAAAGTGGTTGAGCTGGCGCCGCACCTTCAGGCCGACGGCATCGCCATTCGCGGCGTGCGCATCGACAGTGGCGATCTCACCGCCATGTCAAAGAAGGTGCGCGCCATTCTCGATGCCGGCGGGTTAAAGGATACGCTCATTCTCGTTTCGGGCGGCATCAACGAAGACGTGCTGCAAGGCATGATGAAGGACGGCGCGCCGATCGACGGCTTCGGCATCGGCGTCAATCTCGCCGCCTCGATCGATGCGCCGTCGCTCGATTGCGCCTACAAGCTCCAGGATTATCGCGGCACGCCGAAGCGCAAATTGTCGGAAGGCAAGCAGACCTGGCCGGGCCGCAAGCAGGTGTTCCGCGCCTACAACAGCGACGGCCGCATGGCCGGCGACATTCTAACCGTCGAAGGCGACAGGCAAGATGGCGAGGCTTTGATTGTCGAAGTGATGCGCGACGGCAAGCGCGTCGGCGCGGTGCCGACCTTGGCGCAGATTCGCGAACGCGCGACGCGCGATCTGGCGCGGCTGCCGGAGCCGCTCAGGCAATTGCAGACGGGTATCGATTATCCTGTTCAGGTGAGCGATGCGCTCAAGGGGCTGGCGGCTGAAGCCGACAGACTGACGAAGCGCTAGAGCGCCGTCCCCGCCCTGTTCCAGCCGCGCAGGCCCTCGCCGTAAATCTCGTGACCGGTTTCGGTCACCACGACTGTGTCTTCCAGTTTGATGAAGCCGCGGGTCTGATGCAGCAGCGTGGTTTCCACCGACACCACCATGCCGGCTTCGAGCGGCCGGTCGGCATAGTCGCCCGGATAAGGCACCGGGCCGTGGCTGGTCAGGCGCGGCGCTTCGTGGCTGACCATGCCCATGCCGTGCGCCAGGAAATCGAGATGATTGTGATGCTTCGATTTGGCGCGTAGCGGCTCACCGGCTTCGTAAATGACGCGGCCCGGTGCGCCGGCTTTGATCGGCTTCATCGCCGCGCGCTGGATGCATTCGATCTCGCCAAGATAATCAGTGAGTTCGGCATCCGGCTCGCCCACAATCGCCATGCGGCAGATGTCGCCGATATAGCCTTTGTAATTGCCGCCGGAGTCGATCGACATGATGTCGCCTTGCGCCAATTTCTGGTCGGATGGCGCGCGGTTCAAGCTCGTGCCGGCGGTGATCAAGCAATACTCAAAGGTCATGCCGCGCTTGACCTCTTCCAGCCGCAGCGCATCGACGATGTCGTTTTTCGTGGCGCCAGCGCCGTGACCTTCAATGACGGCCTGCATCGAAGCCAGCACCGCTTCCGAGGCGATTTTCAGCTTTGCCAGTTCATCGCTTGATTTGACGGCGCGCTGGCGCTCCAACACGAACAGCGCGTCGACCCAGTCGGCGTCCGGGTAAGCCGCGCGCAGCACATTGGCGGCGTCATACGGCAGGAAACCGAATTCGGCCGCGATGCGCTTCGGCGCCAAGCCAGCCTTGCGCATATAATCGACAGCCTTTTGCATGGCATCGACAGAACCGCCCGACGCCGTCTGCACTTCGGGCATCCACAGCGGCTTATTCTGCGTCTGAAATTTCTCCAGCCGATGCCCGACATAGGCGGCCTTTTCCGGCGCACCCTTGGGATAAACGAGGACCGGCATATAACGGCTGATGCCGGTCGCATCCATGACATCGAAGAAATCGGCGCGGTGACCACCGGTCAAATACTGCGCATTGTGTTTCGATGTGGCGACCACGACGTCGATGCCGGCCTCGTCCATCAGCCGGTCGAGACGGCGGTGGTCGAACGGAATGGCGAGACTGCCGGCGGCTTGCGCGTTGACGTTCATCGGATCGCTCCTGCCCGGCCGGCGTCTTGACCGCGCCGGTCGGGGCAAGCCTAGCGCAAACGCGCGCCCTCGCCCAGACGCCTACCAGAGTTCCTTGCTGGCGAGCCGCGCGCCTTCCGACAGCGCTTCCAGCTTGGCCCACATCACCGTTGGGTGAACGCGGCGGTAGAACGGCCCTTGGGCGAAACCACAGTCGGTGCCGGCGATGACATTCTCGCGGCCGACGATTTTCGCCAGCCGGACAATACGCTCGGCGACCAGCTCGGGATGCTCGACGACATTGGTGGCGTGGCTGATGACGCCAGGGATGAGCACCTGATCGGGGCCGAGCTTGACGTCCTTCCAGACCTTCCATTCGTGCTCGTGGCGCGGATTGGCGCCTTCGATGACATAAGCGCCGACCTTGATCTTGAGAATGAGATCGACGACGTCCTTGAGCGGAACGTCGGAGACATGCGGACCCGGCCAGCTGCCCCAGCAGACGTGATAGCGGATACGGTCGGCCGGCAGACCCTCGATGGCGTGGTTGATGATGTCGACCTGGTCGCTGAGCCAACGCTTGTAGTCGTCGAAACTCTTCGGCGGCACCATGCGGTCATAGGTCACCGCGAGCCGCGCATCGTCGAGCTGCACCAAGAGGCCATTGTCGATAATCATCTTGTATTCGGTGCGCATGGCGTCGGCGATCGCCTGCTGCAACTCGGCGTCACTCTTGTAGTACTCGTTCTTGCGGTCGGGAATGACGCTGGCCGGCGCGGCGACCGGGAGGAAGCCCTCTTCCGCCTTGACGTTCTTCAGGGCCGCTTTGAAATTATCGATGTCGCGCTGCAACTCGGCCTGACCCGTATACTTGATCGGCCCGGTGCAGATCGCCTCGGTGACGGTGGCGACGCCTTCCTTGGCGTCCAGCTCGGCATAGAAGTCGGCGAACTGCGTGCGATCCGCGCCGCGCTTGAACGGGTTAGCCTTGTCTTCCTTGATCGGCCGGCGTTCGAAACCGGACAGCCGCGTCAGTGCATATTGCGCCCAGGAGATCGACTTGCCGAACTCGCCGTCGCTCATCACGTCGATGCCGGCGTCGGCCTGCTGACGCACGACCTCGGCAACCGTGTCGGTGAGACACTTGTTGTAGGCCTTCTCGTCATAAGGCTTGCCGCCCTGCACCAGACGCAGGAAGTCCTGCAACTGCGGCGGACGGATCAGGCTGCCGACATGGGTGGTGAGAATGCGGTCGGTGGAGTGCTTCATGTCAGGCCTTCACGACACCGATGAGTTGCTCAAGCTTCGCCGGGTCGTCGCGCAGGCTCTTGCTCGGGCCGTCGAACACGATATGGCCGCGGTCCATCACCACCGCGCGCGGCGCGATGTCGAGCGCCAGCCGCGAGTTCTGCTCGACCAAAATCAACGCCATCTCGCCGCTCTGCGTCAGATTCTTCACTGCGCGCGCCAATTCCTCGACGATCACCGGCGCGAGACCTTCGGACGGCTCGTCCATCAGCAGCACGCTCGGATTGCCGATCAGCGCGCGGCCGATCGCCAGCATCTGCTGTTCGCCGCCGGACAACTGGTTGCCGCGGTTGTCGACGCGCTCGGCCAGCCGCGGAAACAGTTCGAACACCGTCTTGTGCGTCCACGGCCCCGGCCGCGCCGCAACATCCATGTTCTCGCGCACCGACAGCGATGGGAAAATCTCGCGCTCCTGCGGCACCAGGCTAAGGCCCGCGGTCACACGGCGGTAAGTCGCGGCAGCGGAAATATCCTTGCCGCGCAAGGTAATGCGGCCGCCATGCAGAGTGGTGTGGCCCATGATGGTCGCCAATAGCGTCGTCTTGCCGACGCCGTTGCGGCCGATCACCGAGACGGCTTCGCCGGGCGCCAACGAAAAATTGACGTCTTCCAGCACCACGGTCTCGCCATAGCCGGCGAAAACCTTGTCGAGCTGCAGAACGGGCTCGATCGATCCTTGACTAGACATGGCCGCCACCCCGCTGGGCCGCATCATGGCCTTCCTGGCCGAGATACACCGCGCGCACGTCTTCGTTGCTCATAATGTCCTTCGGCGTGCCTTGCGTGAACACGGCGCCCTGCACCAGCACGATGATTTCCTTGGCGAAACGGAAGACGACGTCCATGTCGTGCTCGATGATCAGCACGGCAATGTCGGCGCTGAGATTGTCGACAACATCGAGAATAAGGTGACTTTCCGATGACGGCACGCCGGCCGCCGGCTCGTCGAGCAGCAGCACGCGCGGCTTCTGCGCGAGCGCAATGGCGATCTCGACCAGGCGCTGGCGGCCATAGGGCAGTTCCTTGACCAGCCGCAGCGCGGCGTCGACCAGCCTGAGCGAGTCGAGATGATCGAGCGCCTCGTCGATCACCGAGCGCTTGGCGCCGGCCGACCGCCACATATTGCTGTTCTCACCGTCGCGTTCGCCTATCGCCATGCAGATGTTCTCAAGCACCGACAGGCCGCGGAACAGCTGGTTAATCTGGAACGTGCGCGCCAGACCGCCGCGCGCCCGCTCCGCCTGCGACGAGGCGGTAATGTCGACACCATTGAGCAGCACGGTGCCGGACGATGGCTTGAGCACGCCGGTGATGAGATTGACCAAAGTCGTCTTGCCGGCGCCGTTCGGGCCGATCAGCGCGCAGCGCGCGCCGCGCTCCAGCGTCATGGTGACATCGCGCGTGACATTGAGCGCGCCGAAGCTGCGGTTGAGATTCTGGACGTTAAGTGCTGGGACTTGCAGCGCGGCGGTCACGGCTTTGACCCCTTGTTCTTGTCTTTAGCGAAGTACGCGCCGGCCTGCTCGAACAGGCCGAGCACGCCGCGGCGGGCGAACAGCACCGCCAGCACCAGCAACAAGCCAATGCCGAACTGCCAGAAGGTCGGCGACAGCTTGGAGAAGTAATCCTCCATGATCATGTAGACGGCGGCGCCGAGGAAGGCGCCGTACAGCCGTCCGGTGCCGCCGAGGATCAGCATCACCATGACCTTGGCGGAGTTCTCGAACTCGAACACAGTCAACGTCACATAGGCGTTGGTCTGCGTGAACAGCGCGCCGGCAATGCCGGCAATGCCGGCGGCGATGGTATAGACCGTGACCAGACGCCAATGCACCGGCGAGCCGATGGCGTGCATGCGCCGCACGTTTTCGCGGATGCCGGTCAGCGCCTGCCCGAATGGCGAGTAGACAATACGGCGGACGAAATAGAACACGACGGCGAGCACGACCAGCGCATAGACGTAATTGGTGTGACCGTAGAGATCGTACTCGAAGCGGCCGAGCAGCGGATCGAAAACCAGCCCCGGCAGTCCGTCATAGCCGCCGGTGAATTCCGAACCCAGATTGCCGGCCTCCTGCAACATGATCGCGGTGGCGAGCGTCAACATCAGCAACGTCAGGCCGCGATAGCGCAACAGGAACCAGCCGGAGACAAAGCCGCCAATCGAGGCCAGGACAAAGGCCGCGAACAGGCCGCTGACCGGTTCGGTCCAGCCGAGCTTGGCGGCGCCGAGGCCGACCGTATAGGCGCCGATGCCAAAGAAGGCGGCATGTCCCAGCGTGACGATGCCGGCGTAACCAAGGATCAGGTCAAGCGACAATGCAAACAGCACCATCACCAGCACCTGGCTGCCGAAAGTCAGGCGATCGGGAAACAGAAAAAATACCGCGATGCAGGCGAGCCACGGCAAGGCTTCCGCCCAGCGGTAGCGGTGGCGGCTCACCAGATATTCGGCGGCGCGGTCGCGTGCAGCGGTCGCCGCGGCATCGCGCGGCGGCGTCATGGCGGGGGCTGGCGTATTATTCGCGGCCATAGAACCCCGCAGGCTTGATCAAGAGAACAATCACGGTGATGGCGTAGATGAAGAAACCGCCCGCTTCGGCGTACAGATATTTGCCGCCGGTATCGATGACGCCGATCACCAGCGCCGCCAGCAGCGTGCCCTTCAAACTGCCGAGGCCGCCAACGGCAACTACGATCAGGAACAGCACCAGGTAAAGAACGGCGAAGCTCGGCGACAGGCCGAACAACTGGATCGCCAGGCCGCCGCCGAGCGCGGCCAACCCGGAGCCGAGCGCGAAGGTCAGCGTGAACAGAAGATCGACATTGATGCCGACCGATTCCGCCATGCGCCGGTTATCGACTGCGGCACGGATTTTCGCGCCGATATTGGTTTTCTCGAAGCCGTACCAAAGCACCGAGATCAGCGCGATGCCGAGCACAATCAGAAAAGCGCGGTAAGTCGGGAAAGCGCGGAAACCCAGATTGATGTCGCCCTGCAGCCAGGGCGGCAGCGGCACCGATTTCGGGATCGGCCCGTAAAGATAAGTGGCGGTGGCGATCGCCATGAAAGCGAGACCGATAGTGAGCAGCACCTGCTCGAGATCGGTCGCCTTGTAGAGACGGCGGTAAAGCCCGCGTTCGAACACGACGCTGACCGCGCCGACCGCGACCGCGGCAATCGCCAGCGACGGCGCAAAGCCGATGCCGAGATCGCGCGTCAGCGACACGACGATGTAGCCGCCGGCCATAGCGAACGCGCCATGCGCCAGGTTCACGAAGCCCATCAGCCCCATCGTCACCGACAGGCCGACAGAGGTAATGAACAGGAACATGGCATAGGCCAGCCCGTCGAAGAGAATACTGACGGCGATGATGGCAAATTGCGGCACCAGCCCTACCCCAAGTTAATGAAAACGCCGCCGCGCCTTTTATGCGCGGCGGCGCCTTTCCGTGTCAAATTTATCTCAGGCGATCAAGAGCCGCAGCGGCCGATCTTGAGAACCTTGCACTCGTCCTTGACGGCCTTGGTGGTGCCAAGAACCTTGATGCCAAGCTTGCCATCCGGCTTGCGGATGACTTCCATGGCATGCTCGTCCTGCACGATGTCACGCGTCGCCGGATCGATCATCACGTCGCCGCGCGGGCTCTTGGTCTTCCACCCCTTCATCGCCTCGACGAACTTGGCGCCATCGGCGACATTGCCATTGAGCTTCTTGATGGTGTCGAAGATCGCGTGCATCGTGTCCCAACCGGCGGCAGACATGAAGTCCGGATAGGAGTCCTTGCCGTATTCCTTATGCCAAGCTTCGGTGAACGCCTTGTTCTCGGCATTGTCGAGATCGACCGCATAATTGCCCATGACGATGGTGCCGATGACGGCATCGCCCATGTCCTGCAACTTGTTGTCGGGGATCAAATCCAGCGGCCCGATCAGCTTGATGCCGGCCTTGCGCATGCCGAGTTCGCCATAAGCCTTAGCCACGCCGGTCGCGTGGGCGCCCGACGGGATGAAGACGTACATGCAATCCGGCTTGCTATCCTTGATGCGCTGGAAGAACGGCGTGAAATCCGGCACCTGCACCGGGCTGCCGAGCGGGATCGAGTCAGTAACTTTGCCGCCGGCCTTCTCGAAACCGGCCTTGAAAGCGTCGGTCGAATCCTTGCCCGGCGGGAAGTCGGTGTAAGCCACGGCAACCGTCTTGCAACCGATCTTGTCGAAGGCAAAGGGCCCCATCGGATAGCCGTGGTGCCACATGCTGAAAGACAGGCGCGTGATATAAGGCGACAGGTTGGTGATCCAGGCGGTGCCGGCATTGGCGATGACCATTGGAATCTTGGCCTGAGTGACGACCGGTGCGACCGCGATCGCCGATGGCGAGAAATTGAAGCCGGTCAAAATCTGCACTTTGTCATTGGTGATCAGTTCGGTAGTGACCGTCTTGGCGTTGGCACCGGTCGGCGGGCCCTCGTCGCGCTTGACGAGCGTGACAGTGTGCGGCGCGATGTCCTTGGCGTGCAACTTGACGTAGAGGTCGAACGCCTTGTCGATCTGCTGGCCGAGGTCGGCATTGGCGCCGCTGAAGGCCAGCACGACGCCGATCTTGATATTTTCGGCCTGGGCGGTGGTGCCGCCCAATGCCAGAGCGAGGGCGGCAGTGCCGGCCCATTTCAGCATTTTCATCGTCTCTCTCCCTGCGCGAATTAGTTGGGTATCCCACTAATTCAATTGGCGAACTTTAACCAGCCGCTAGACCGGTTATTTTTGCCCCTTGTGTGCAAGGTGTACTACATCGGAGTCTGACGTCAATGCGGCGCCTGTCCGTGCCGGCGCAGCAATGTACCGAAACCCGGTACATGCGCCGTACCCGGCCGACGGCTGACATGTTACTGAGTTCGTAGATTGTCGCGTCAGGCTGCGCTTTGCGCCGCGGCTTGCTCGATTTCGGCGGCCAGAGGCTGCGCCCGCCCCTCGTCCTTGCGCTTCAACAGCATATCGAGCGAGGCGACCTCGACGCGGTTGCGGCCGTTTTCCTTGGCGAAATACAACGCCTGGTCCGCCTGCGCCAATAGCTCGGCGACATCGAGCATATCGCCCTCGCAATGCACCACGCCGATGCTGACAGTGGCGCACACTGGCCGGCCGTCGACTTCCTGCGCCGCCTTGGCGAAGCCTTCGCGGATGCGCTCGGCCACCGCCAGCGCCTTGTCGTGGCTGGTGTCGTACAGCACCGCGGCGAATTCCTCGCCGCCGATGCGGCCGATCAGATCGGCGCCGCGCACGGATTCCTGGGTGGTCGCGGCGAAGATTTGCAGCACCCGGTCGCCGAGCGCGTGACCGAACCGGTCGTTGATCGTCTTGAAGTGATCGAGATCGACCAGCAGCACCGTGGTCGGGCGCGGATTGGCGCCGTGCCGCTTGGCGATATCGCCGGCTTCCTGAAGGAAGGCGCGGCGATTGGCAATGCCGGTCAAGGGATCGACCATTGCCGCGGTCCGATGGCGCAGTTCGGTGCGCTCTTTGGCCATCGCCAGAAGTATGAAGGCAACGGAAATCGTGAACAGCAACGCCTCGAAGCTCAGGACGGTCAGCCAGACGCTGCCGAAGATATTGTCGCTAGTCGGCGACCAGGGCAGCATGGTGAACAAGGGCGTGCGCAGCAGAAACAGCGCGCCATGGGCAAACAGCATGAAGATTGCCGGCCAGCGCGATACCAAAGCTTCGCTGCGGCCGCGCCAGAATTCGTACGCGGTCAGCCAGGTGTAAGCGGTAATGATGGCGGAGGCCGTCATGGCGCGCAGCTCGACGGCTTCCGCCATCAAGGGCAAGCGGCACACCAGAAGCCACAGCACCGCGCCGGTGACCAGATAGACCGGCTCGACCGGACGCCCGTCGAACACGCGCGCGCCGGTCCAGGTGATGGCAAAAGCGGTGAACAGCAACGCATTGGCGAGATCGATGGTGATCAGTTCCGGCGCCGAGCCGTACATGCCGAACAGCACGATCGAGGCGGCGCGCGCCAGATGGGCAAACCCCCACCACGCCACGGCACGGATCGCCATGTTCTGCGCCCACGCAAACAGCAGAAGCAACCCGAGGATCGCCTCCACATAAATGGTCACCATGAACAGCGTGTTGACGTCGAGATTCATCGCAATCGATCGCCTACTTGAAATGGCCCGGCTTGATCTGCGCGCGTGGCACTAGAATTAGCGCCAGCCCGGAAAAAAGGTGTGAACGTCCCATAATACCGCTCGCCATTGCGCGAATATGGTTTCGGAGAGGTTTCCAAGACGGCCCGAGCGAGCGCGCAGAAGACGTTTTGCCCGTTTCCAAGGCAAAAACGCCCGAGTTCTTCCCCGCCGGCACCTCTTTGCAGGACGATCGCACGCGATTATTTAGCGGTCTTGTGACGGCGGGAGGCCTCCATTAGGGTTCTGGGCCGTCTCCGCAGGAACCCGAACCGTTATGCAAACTCGCAACGGCATCGTCGAAGCCATCGGCCACACGCCCCTCATCAAGCTCAAGCGCGCCTCCGAAGACACCGGCTGCACGATCCTCGGCAAGGCCGAGTTCATGAACCCCGGCGGTTCGGTCAAGGACCGTGCCGGCCGGCAGATGATCCTCGAGGCCGAAGCGCGCGGCGAGTTGCGACCCGGCGGACTGGTGGTGGAATCGACGGCCGGCAATACCGGCATTGGCCTGGCGCTGGTCGCCAATGCGCGCGGCTACCGCACGCTCATCGTGATCCCGGACACGCAGAGCCAGGAAAAGAAAGACTTTCTGCGGCTGTGCGGCGCCGAGCTCATCGAAGTGCCGGCGCTGCCTTTCGCCAATCCGAACAATTACCAGCATGTCGGCCGCAGGCTCGCCGACCAGTTGCGCAAGACCGAGAAGAACGGCGTGCTGTTCGCCGATCAATGGAACAACCTCGACAACAGCAAGGCGCATTACGTCTCGACCGGCCCGGAAATCTGGGACGACACGTCCGGCAAGGTCGATGCGTTCATCTGCTCGGTCGGCTCCGGCGGCACGCTGGCCGGCGTCTCGACGTTTCTCAAGGAAAAGAACAAGAACATCACCATCGGCGTCGCCGATCCGCGCGGCGCGGCGATGTTCAACTACTTCGACCATGGCGACCCGAAAGTGACCGAAGGCGGCTCGATCACCGAAGGCATCGGCCTCGCCCGCGTCACGGCCATCGTCGAACAGATGAAAGTCGACAAGGCCTATCTCATTCCCGACGAGGAAGCCGTGCCGATCGTGTTCGATCTGCTCGAACATGAAGGGCTCTGTCTCGGCGGCTCGTCCGGGATCAACATCGCCGGCGCCGTCCGTCTCGCCAAGGATCTCGGCCCCGGCCACACCATCGTAACGGTGCTGTGCGACGGCGGCGCGCGCTATCAATCGAAACTGTTCAATCCGGAATTCCTGCGCGGCAAGAAATTGCCGGTGCCGGACTGGCTGGAGCGCAAGTCCGATCTCAAACCGCCCTTCGTCGACAAATAGGTTGCGCGATGCCGACCGATTGCCTGTTTCGCGAAGACTCCTACCTGAAGGATTGCGAGGCGCGCGTCGTCGCCGTCACCGAGCAAGGCGGCGTCGTGCTGGACCGCACCGTGTTCTATGCCAATTCCGGCGGCCAGCCGGGCGATACCGGCGCCCTCGTCATGGCCGATGGCACGCGCCTGCCAGTCGGGAACGCGATCTTCACCGACGCCGCCAAAAGCGAGATCGCGCATGTCCTCGCTGCCGGCGCGCCGGCGCCTCAGGTTGGCGATCAAGTGCGAGCCGAAATCGATTGGGACAAGCGCTATGGCCGCATGCGCATGCATACCGCGCTGCATCTGTTGTCGGCGGCGTTGCCCTACGCGGTCACCGCCGGTTCGGTCGGCGATAGCGACGGCCGGCTGGATTTCGATATTCCCGATGCCGGGCTGGACAAGGACGTCATCACCGCAAAACTCGCAGAAATGATCGCGACCGATGCCGCCGTCACCAGCCGCTGGATCAGCGATGAAGAACTCGAAGCCAATCCCGGCCTCGTCAAAACCATGTCGGTCAAGCCGCCGATGGGCACGGGCAAAGTGCGGCTCATCGACATTGCCGGCCTCGATCTGCAACCATGCGGCGGCACGCATGTGCGCCAGTTAAGCGAAATCGGCGCGGTCAAGATCACCGGCATCGAGAAAAAAGGCAAGCAGAACCGCCGCGTGCGGATCGCGCTTGGCTGACGCGGCAGCCGTTATTGCAGCTGTGAGAATATCTCGTGCGCGGCCTTGACCCGCGCCTCGTTCGGATAGCCTTTGTTGGCCAGCATGACGATGCCGAGTTTTTTGTCCGGCACATAGGCGACATAAGCGCCAAAGCCGCCGGTCGACCCCGTCTTGTTGAGAATGACATCGCCGCGCGGCGGCATCGGCGGTTCGATCGCCGTCGCCGGATTGGCGTTGTAGATCATCTTGCCCGAATTGCCGCTGACGATTTTATCCAGCGCGACCGGATAAGGGTATTGCTCCCAGATCAGATCCTGAATCAATTCGCCGGAACGGAAATAGCCGGTATGCGTCGCCATCACCGCGCGGGCGATTTTTTCCGGCACCGTGTGCATTCCCATGTTCACTTCGATGTAACGCAGCATGTCGACGGCATTCGACTTCACACCATAGGCTTCATTGCCGAGCAAGGCCGGATTGACCCGCACCGGCCTGTCGTCCCGGTTATAGCCCCAAGCATAGGTGTTCATCTGCGCCGCCGGCACATTGATGTAAGTGCGCTTCAGTCCGAGGTCGGGAAACAACCGCTTTTCCATCAACGTCTCGAACGGCGCGCCCATGACTTTGGCGCCGATGACGCCCAGAAGGCCGATGCTGGGATTGGCGTAACTGCGCGATGTACCCGGCGGGTCTTTCGGCTTCCAGGCGCGAAAATAGGCGACAAGCTGTTTCTGGTCTTTCACCGCGCCGGGCAGTTGCAGCGGGAAGCCGCCGGCCGTATGCGTGGCGAGATCCAGAAGCCGCACATTATCGAGCGCACTGCCTTTCAGCTCCGGCATATGCCGGCTGACCTTGTCGCTCAGCGACAGTTTGCCCTCGCCTTCGGCATAGGTCACGAGAGTCGCGGTGAACGTCTTGCTGATGGAGCCGAGTTCAAACAAGGTGTCACGCGTAACCGGCACTTTCTTGCCTTTCGACGAGACGCCGTAATCGATGAAATATCGCTTGCCGTCGAGCGTCACGCCGACCGCCATGCCGGGAATGCCGTATCGTTCGAGAACCGGCTTGATCGCCGCATCGACAGCCTGCCGCATTTTGACGTCCGTCTCGGCGGCGGCGGCAAAGCCGCTGGAGAGCCAAATGGCGGCAGCGAGCGCGGCGGCAGTCTTGCGATAAAAGTGCATCAGCAAATGCCTCAAATGGCTTCGCGGCTGTCGCGAACTTCGTAATGCTGCGAGCGCGCATCGAAGCGCTTGAGCACGGCGCGCGCCGCGGGCGGCACCACGGCGGTTTCGTAATCGGCGCCGGCAAAAGCCCTGATGGCCTCGAGCGTGTCGAACCACATGATTGTGACGAATTCGACCTCGTCGCCGACTACCGCGCGGCCAAGCTCGATGCGCACGAAACCGGGAATGGCGCGGCCGACGATGCCGGGGAAGATTTCCTCGCGCAGCAAGGCCTCATAGGATTCGGCATTCTGCGGCGTCGTCCATCCGCGCCAGATGCGGCAGATCATTTTCATCTCCAAGCTTGCCAGCGCCGTGGCGCGGGCCCTATCTATCGTGCAACCTTTGGCAGCGCGGGCCGTTGCCGTAGACTGCCTTCACGCACAATATGTCCGAAATCTGGAGTTAAAGATGGCCGAACACACCCCCGCGAGCCAATGGCTTAAATCCACCGAATGGCTGGCCGGACAGATCGGCAAACCGGGCGTATCGGTGGTCGACGGCTCGTATTACCTGTCGACGCAGAAGCGCGACGGCAAGGCCGAGTATCTCGAAGGCCATATTCCAGGCGCGGCGTTCTTCGACATCAACGAAATCGCCGACCGCTCCACCGACCTGCCGCACATGCTGCCAGGGCCGAAGCAATTCGGCGACGCCGTCGGCGCGCTCGGCATCACCGACACCGATACCATCGTCGTCTATGACGGCCTCGGCCTATTTTCCGCGCCGCGCGTGTGGTGGACCTTCCGCATCATGGGCGCCAACAACGTGTTCATTCTCGACGGCGGCCTGCCGGCCTGGAAAGCGGAAAACCGCCCGCTCGAAAAGGGCGAGACCAAGCGCAAGCCCTCAACGTTCAACGCCGATATGGCAACCGGCGCAGTGTCGATGCATGGCGACGTGCAAATGGCGCTCAACGGCACCGACATTCAGGTGGTCGATGCCCGGCCCGCCGGCCGCTTTGCCGGCCGCGATCCGGAGCCACGGCCCGGCCTGCGCCCCGGCCACATGCCCGGCGCCTTCAACGTGCCGTCCAGCGAACTGATCGACAATGGCCGTCTCGCCGCGCCGGACAAGATCGCCGCCGCCTTCAAGAAGGCCGGCGTCGATACCGACAGACCGATCATTACCACTTGCGGTTCCGGCGTGTCGGCCGTGATCCTCTCGCTTGGTCTCGATGCGCTCGGCAAGAAACTGGCGCCGGTCTATGACGGCTCGTGGTCGGAATGGGGCGCGCGACCGGACCTCGAGGTGATCAAGGACTAATACGTCGTCCCTGCCATCCACGACTTTTTATTTTCTGCATGAAGTCTAAGACGTGGATGCCCGAATTCCGGGTCCACGCTTAAACATTACGTCGCGGAACGACAGCACGTCCTAATGCAAAATCTGGCTGAGAAACAGCTTGGTGCGCTCGTGCTGCGGGTTGGCGAAGAATTCCTTCGGCTCGTTCATCTCGATGATCTGCCCGGCGTCCATGAACACGACGCGGTTGGCGACCTGACGGGCGAAACCCATTTCGTGCGTCACGCACAGCATGGTCATGCCCTCTTCCGCCAGGCTGACCATGGTATCGAGCACTTCCTTGACCATTTCCGGATCGAGCGCCGAGGTCGGCTCGTCGAACAGCATGATCTTCGGGCTCATGCACAAAGCGCGCGCGATGGCGACGCGCTGCTGCTGGCCGCCCGACAACTGGCCGGGAAACTTGCCGGCCTGTTCCGGGATCTTGACCCGCTCGAGGTAATGCATGGCGATTTCTTCGGCCTCATGCTTGGGCATCTTGCGCACCCAGATCGGCGCCAGGGTGCAATTCTCCAGCACAGTGAGATGCGGAAACAAATTGAAGTGCTGGAACACCATGCCGACCTCGCGGCGCACTTCGTCGATCTTCTTGAGATCCTCGGTCAGTTCCATGCCGTCGACGATGATGCGGCCCTTCTGGTGCTCCTCGAGCCGGTTGATGCAGCGGATCATGGTCGATTTGCCGGAGCCGGACGGTCCGCAGATGACGATGCGCTCGCCGCCCATCACCTTGAGGTTGATGTCGCGCAGCACATGGAAACTGCCGTACCACTTGTTCATGCCGATGATCTCGACGGCCGTTTCATGGGCCAGGCGAGTCGGCTTGATATTGAGCGCGGATGTGTTCACAGCGTCACCTTTTTACCGTCGTTCGCTTTTGGCGAGCCTGGCTTCAGTCGCGCGGGCATAGCGCGACATGGCATAGCAGAAGACGAGATAGAATAGTCCGGCGACCGCATAGCCGGTCGTCGAGGTCACCGGCGTCGCCCATTTCGGATCGAGGCGCGACACCTCGATGGTGTGCAGCAGATCGAAAATACCGACGATGAACACCAGGGTCGTATCCTTGAACAGACCGATATAGGTGTTGACGATGTTCGGAATGGTGATCTTGAGCGCCTGCGGCAGAACGATCAGCCGCATCATCTGCCAATAGCCGAGGCCGACCGCCATGGCGCCTTCGAACTGGCCTTTCGGGATCGCCTGCAGACCGGCGCGCACCACTTCCGCCATGTAGGCGGAAGCGAACATGGCGATGCCGATCAAAGCGCGCAGCAGCTTGTCCGGCGAATACTGCTCCGGCACGAACAGAGGCAGCATGACGCTGGCCATGAACAGCACCGTCACCAGCGGCACGCCGCGCACGAACTCGATGAACAGCACCGAGAACAATTTGACCGTGGGCATATCCGACTTGCGGCCGAGCGCCAGCAGAATGCCGATCGGCAGCGACACGACGATACCGACCGCCGACACGACGATGGTCACCAACACGCCGCCCCACAGCACGGTATCGACATGCGGCAGGCCGATGGCTTCAAAGCCGCTCAGCAGGATGAACGAGCAAATCGGCAGCACGATGAAGCAGTAATAGGCGGCGAGATCGCGGCGCGGCGCCTTGAGCGACAGGATCCAGACCACGCCAATGGCCAGCATCGCGAAGAAGATATCGACGCGCCAGCGTTGCGGGATCGGATAGGAGCCGTAGGTGAAATAGGCCAGACGCTCCCAGGCGAAAGGCCAACAAGCGCCGATCGGGCGGTTCTGCACGATCTCGCGGCAGGCATCGCGGTCGGCGCCGGTCCAAACGGCGTCGATCAGCAGGAAGTTGACGATGCCGGGGACCAGCCAAAAGAGAAACAGCCCGATCAGAATCGTCAGCACGACGTTGAACGGCGTCGACACCAGATTCTCGCGCAGCCAGCCGAGCGCGCCGGTCAGCGCCGCCGGCGGCGGCTGCTGTTCCAGCGTCGTCTGCCGCACGAATTTGAGCTGGGCAACGGCGAGATCGCCTTCCGACATGGTCATGGTGCGGCCCTCACCTTTCCACCAGGGCGATGCGGCTGTTGTAGATATTCATGAACAGCGACGTCGTCAGACTGATGGTGAGATAGACCGCCATGGTGATGGCAACGACTTCGACCGCTTGACCCGTCTGGTTCAGCACCGTGCCGGTGAAGATTTGCACCAGGTCGGGATAGCCGATGGCAACCGCCAGCGTCGAATTCTTGGTCAGGTTGAGATACTGGCTAGTCAGCGGCGGAATGATCACGCGCATCGCCTGCGGCACCACGATCAGCCGCAAGGTCGGCTGCGGCCGCAGGCCCAGCGAATAAGCCGCTTCGGTCTGGCCATGCGAGACCGCGCGAATGCCGGCGCGCACCACCTCGGCGATGAAAGCCGCGGTATAGATCGACAGGCCGAACAACAGCGCGGCGAACTCCGGCACCACTTCGATGCCGCCGCGGATATTGAAGCGGCCGGCTTCCGGATAGCTGAAAGTCAGCGGCAGGCCGGCGGCGAAGAAAACCGCAAGCGGCACGCCGACGATCAGGCCGAGCGACACCAGAAACACCGGCGCCTGCTGCCCGGTCTTGTCCTGCCGCCTCTTCGCCCAGATGTAATAGCCGATCGAGCCGACGATGCCGGCGGCGATGGCTATCAAAACGAAGCCGAAGCCGGTTTGTGCAATGGGCTCCGGCATGAACAGGCCGCGATTATTGAGGAATGCACCGCCTGGAATTTTGACGCTGTCGCGCAGATCCGGCAGCGCTTTGAGCACGGCGTTGTACCAGAACAGAAGTTGCAGCAGCAGCGGGATATTGCGGATGGTCTCGACATAGCCGCTGGCGGCTCTGTTGACGAGCCAGTTCTTCGACAACCGCGCGATGCCGACAACGAAACCGATAATGGTGGCGAAGACGATGCCGATGCCGGCGACTAAAAGAGTGTTCAACAGGCCGACCCAGAAAGCGCGCCCGTAAGTCGACTGGTTGGTATAGGGAATCAGCGACTGGCTGATATCAAAGCCCGCCGTGTTATCCCAGAAGCCGAAGCCGGATGCGATATTGGCCTTTTGCAGGTTGTCGATCGCGTTCGACGCTGCGCCCCACACCAGGAAAGCGATGACCGCGCACAGAGCGACCTGATAGGCGATGCTCCGGACCTTCGGATAGTTGTAGAACGGTACGCGCGCGGGCGGTGATCCCGCTCGAAGGTCAATCGACATTTACCCCTCATCCGGGCTCAAACGCGGCCCGTCCTGCCCTTGGAAGCCGACCCTTGCGGGCCCGCTCTTTAAGAGCTTGCAAGAAGCACGATCCATGCCGAAACCTTCAGGAGTTCCGGAAAATCTAAGTAGGTGCCTCTTGCAACCCTCGACCGGACTGCCGTGGAAACCCCTCTCCGCGGCAGCCCGGTATTCTTCACGCGATGCAATCGGGAGCGCTTGAGCGCACCCTCATCCTTAGCGCACCGGCGGCGCGTATTGCAGGCCGCCTTTGGTCCACAGATTGTTCAAGCCGCGCTCGATCTTGAGCGGCGAACCGGCGCCGACATTGCGCTCGAAGCTTTCGCCGTAATTGCCGACCAGCTTGATGATGTTCAAGGCCCAATCCTTCGACAGGCCAAGCTGCTCACCGTAACTGCCTTCGCTGCCGAGCAGACGCTTGATGTCCGGATTGTCGGACTTGGCCATCTCGGCGACATTGGCGGAGGTGATGCCGAGTTCTTCGGCATTGATCATGGCGTTCAGCGTCCACTTGGCGACGTCGAACCACTGATCGTCACCGTGACGAACCGCCGGTCCGAGCGGCTCCTTGGAGATGATCTCCGGCAGCACGATATGGTCGGCCGCATTGGCCAGACGCAGGCGTTCGGCATAGAGGCCCGAAGCGTCTGTGGTGAAGGCGTCGCAGCGGCCGGTGTCGTAAGCCTTGATGGCTTCGTTCGAGGTCGCGAAGGTCACCGTCTTGAGCTTCATCTTGTTGGCGCGGAAGTAGTCGGCCAGGTTGAGTTCGGTCGTGGTGCCCTGCTGCACGCAAACCGAGGCATCGCCGAGTTCGAGCGCGGACTTCACTTTGAGCGCGGTGCGCACCATGAAGCCCTGGCCGTCGTAATAGTTCACGCCGGCAAAGTTGAGGCCGAGCTGTGTGTCGCGCGACGAGGTCCAGGTGGTGTTGCGCGCCAGAACGTCGACTTCGCCGGATTGCAGCGCGGTGAAGCGATCCTTGGCCGACAGCGGAACGTACTTGACCTTCTTGTCGTCGCCGAACACGGCGGCGGCCATGGCGCGGCAGAAATCGACATCGAGGCCGGCCCATTTGCCTTGCGCATCCGGCAGGCCGAAGCCGGCCAGCGAGCCATTGGAGCCGCAATTAAGAATTCCGCGATCCTTGACGGTTTTAAGCGTCTGGGCGGAAGCGCTCGTCGCGCCGAAAACAACGGCGAGAGCAATGATACTAGCAATCTTTTTCATCGGGCAGCCCCATTCGTGCGTGGTGAATGCGCCGCTCTTATGGGTTGGCTAAAATTCCCCTCGAAGGATAAACGCAATGCCCCTCAGCATCGCGACCATCCCTAGCCATTCCCCGAGCGCCGCTCTTGCATGTATCTCAGAACGATTGCGGCATAAGGTCAAGGGCTTAAACGCCGCGGCAAGCGCATAAAGGGGCGCCCCGACCCGTTTGGCCGAGCACCGGCTTGGGCCCAAAGGGCTTATGCGCTTGCCGATGCCGCATTCGTAGCCGTATATGCCTCAAGCGCAGGCTGACCTACTTCATCTTCTAAACGGGATACTGAGACCATCATGGCGAAGACGCCCAAAAAACCGCTGAAAGCCGAAACGCGCCTGATCACCGCCGGACGCGATCCGCAAAGCCAGTTCGGCTTCGTCAACCCGCCGGTCTATCATGCCTCGACCGTTCTTTATCCGACCGCCGAGGATCAGGTCGCGCACCGCTCGCGCTATCAATATGGCCGGCGTGGCACGCCGACCACCGAAGCGCTGGAAGCGGCCTTACAAGACATGGAAGGCCCCAATTGCGGTGGCGCCGTGCTGGTGCCGTCCGGGCTTGCGGCGATTTCGACCGCGCTGTTGGCGGTTGTCGGCGCCGGCGACCACATTCTCGTGACCGACAGCGTGTACCGGCCGACGCGCAATTTCTGCAACGGAATGTTCAAACGCCTCGGCGTCGAAACGACTTACTACGACCCACTGGTCGGCGCCGACATCGGCAAGCTTTTCAAGCCGAACACCAAAGCCGTGTTTGTCGAAGCGCCCGGTTCGCAGAGCTTCGAAATACAGGATATCCCGGCCATCGCCAAAGTCGCCCACGACAAGGGCGCGCTTGTCATCATGGACAACACCTGGGCGACGCCGCTTTACTTCAAGGCATTCGACAAAGGCGTCGATATCTCGGTCCAGGCCGGCACCAAATATATCGGCGGTCATTCCGACATCATGTTCGGCTGCATCACCGGCACTGCCGCGACCTATCCGGCGCTCAAGGATGCTTATAACTATCTCGGCCTCTGCGTCGGACCGGACGACGTGTTCCTGGCGCTGCGCGGCTTGCGCACCATGGCGGTGCGGCTCAAGCAGCATCAGGAAGCCGGGCTGAAGGTGGCGCGTTGGTTGGCGGCGCGGCCGGAAGTCGCGCGCGTGATGCATCCGGCGCTGGAAAGCGATCCGGGACATGCGATCTGGAAACGGGACTTCACCGGCGCATCGGGACTGTTCAGCATCGAGTTGAAACCGATGAGCGAAGCCGCAGTTTACGCTTTTATGAACGCCCTGACTTTGTTCGGCATGGGCTTTTCGTGGGGCGGCTTCGAGAGTCTCGTCATCATCTTCGACTGCAACGAATACCGCACCGCGACCAAATGGGCGCCAAGCGGGCCAACCTTGCGCTTTCACATCGGCCTCGAAGACCCCGACGATCTGATCGCCGATCTCGACGACGGGTTCAAGGCGATGGCGCAGGCTCTGGCTTAAGCCGCGGCGGTGCCGCCGCGCCTTTCGCGTTTGATGAAATACAAATTGCGCAGATACACGAAAACGCCGAAGCCCTGCCCCAGGATGAACACCGGGTCTTTGATGTACAGCGCGTAGCCGAACAGAAGCAGGCCACCGCCGATCGAAAAAAACCAGAAGGCCAGCGGGATGACACTCTTGCCGGCGCGTTCGGACGCGATCCACTGCACCACGAAGCGCATGGTGAACAGCGCCTGCCCGCAATAACCGAGCAGCACGACCCACGTGACCTTCACCAGAAATACGTCGTGGATGTAATTGCCGACTGACTGCGATAAATCGACTAACATAAGAATCTTCCCTTAGTGGCGCGTGATCTTTTCCGAAAACCGGTTCTCATCCCCGATCAAGTCGAGGACATGCTTTTCGGGATCACGCGCTAGTCCTCCAGGATTTCCGGCACGCGCTTTTTTCGGCGGATCAGCCACCACACCCCGGCGAGGTCAAGAATGCCGACCCACAGCCGGTCCCATAATCCGTAATTCGACACGCCAGTATGGCGCGAACGGTCGACCACATCGACATAGCCGATGGAAAAGCCGTCGCGCTTGACCAGCGCCGGCAGAAAACGATGCAAGCCATCGAAATACGGCAGGCCCAGGAACATATCGCGGCGAAACGCCTTCAATCCGCAACCGGTATCGCGGGTGCCGTCGCGCAGCACCGCGCCGCGGACCGCATTGGCGATGCGCGACTGGAAACTCTTGAACTTGCCTTTACGCCCCGTTCGCTGTCCTGCAACCATACCCATACCCGGGCTGCCCGCTTCCAGCGTGCGCAGCATCGCCGGGATGAAAGCCGGATCGTTCTGCCCGTCGCCATCGATCGTCACCACGATGGGCGCACGCGCCGCGCTCACGCCGGAGCGCACCGCTGCCGACTGGCCGCAGGACTGCTTGTGACGAACGCGGCGCAGATAAGGATGAAGCGCCATCAGCCTTTGCAGTTCGGCCTCGGTGCCGTCGGTCGAGCCGTCATTGACGTAAACGATCTCGAACGGCCACTGGCCTTGCAGCGCGGCGGCAATTTCGGCGACCAAAGGCGCGATATTGCCGGTCTCGTTGCGCACCGGCACGACCACGGCGACGGCGGGGCTTATTCCATGAGGACTGTTGTTCATGGCTGCTCTTTATTAAGCCAACAGCTCGCGGGCAACCGATTTGAGCCGGCGCAGCGACGGCCCCGGGTATTGCACCAATCGCCCGTCGGCCGAAATCGAAAAACCCAGCCTTTGCAGGGCAAACCAGCGCCGCACCAAAAGGACGCCGATAATGCCGGTCAGCGCCCCCAGCGCCACGTCGGTCGGATAATGCGCCCGCAGCACGACCCGGCTGACCAGGATCAGTAGTGCATAGATCAGCAGCACTGTCCTGGCGCGCGGAAACAAAGTGGCGAAGGCCGCCAGCACCGCGAAAGCCGCCGTGCCGTGGCCGGACGGCAGGCTGGCATAAGTCGGCGTCCAGTAGAACGGATCGAACAGATACGGATCGACCGAACCGCCGACGCCCGGCCGCGCGCGGCCGATCATATTCTTGACGATCGCGGCAAACAGTCCGGGCGCACCGATGGCGACGAACAGAAAGCCGACGCGCACCATCAGAGCCGCCTGCACCGCGCGCGACATAGCGGATATATTTTGCGGCAGCGCCGCCAGCGCCAGAAACAGAAGCCCGAGCGGCCACAGGAACCAGCCGGATTTGCCGAAATCAGTTATCCAGTCGAAGAATTCGACAACAAAATGCGCGAGATGGTGCGTGGCATTGGCCGCCGCCGCATCGATCAAGACAATGCCGAAGACAACCACGGCGACGACGACCGCCGCCCAAACCGCCAGACGCTGCGGGTCGTCGAACCAGGGAAAGCCGATCCGCCACGGCTGCGCGCCGTAGCTTTGAATCGGCCGCGTCAGCCGCTTGAGCGCATAACCCACAGTCACAATGCAACGCTTTGCCGCCGACAGGATCGTATCGCTTGCTCCGCTCATGGCGCCGCCGTGCGAAACACCGCCATGGCGAAGGTCTTGCCGTTGCTGATGTTGAAGCCCTCAAGGCGCTGGCTGAGCGTGTAACGCAGACCGACGGAATCGGCGCGCTGCGTGAAGCTGCGTTCGCTGGCCTTGTCGATCAGCGCAAACCGGCACGCGCCGCCATTGAGAAATTCGGCGGCGCCCGCGCCATCGGTGAATTTGGTATCGGTGCCGGCGAGGAACACCAGGCTCGGCTCCTGATAGGCATAGGTCGACGCCAGATGCGGACTGGCGCAACCGCTGGCGCGGATGTGCTCGGCCACCATGGCGCTCGGAAACAAAGCCGGCAGCATCGGAAAGGCCACCGCATAAACCGTGATGGCGATGAACACCGCCGACGCCATGCCGCGCAGCAGCGCGCGCTCAGGCCCGTCGACATCGTAGAGCCACCAGGCGAACAGGCCGAAAATCAGCGCCGCCGCCGCGAAAGGCCAGGCGACGAGACCGAGGTCGCGGCTCATGATGAAAAAGCCTACCGGCACCGCGATGGCGATGACCGCGGGAAACAGGAACCAGCCGACCGTGCCGCGTGTCAGCCAGCGCCTGTTGTAAAGCCCGCCGCCTTCGACAATGCCGGCAATGAGGATGGCGATCGCCGGGTAAAGCGGCAGCACATAATGCGGCAGCTTGGTCATGACGATCTCAAACACGATCCACGACGGAATGACCCATGCGAGCAGGAAGCGCGCGCCGGGCTCGCGCCGCGCCCGCCAGATCGTCGGCGCGGCCAGCCCCGCCAATATCGATCCCGGCCAGAACGTCACCCAGAACAGCAGCAGGTAAAGTCCCGGCGGCGCGCCATGTGCCTCCTGCCCGCTGGTGATCTTGGACAGCATGTCGTCGCCGACCGCTTTCATGAAGAAGTCGTCACCGGATTTGGCCACGATGGCGATGAACCACGGCGACACCAGCACGACGAGCCAAAGCAGCCCGAGAAGCGGCCGCAATTGCTTGAGCCAGCGCGCCGAGCGATCGGCAATCGACAAAGTCACGGCCGTCAGGCCGACGAACATCAGGATCAGCGGCCCCTTGATCAGGACGCCGGCGGCGAGCGCGGTCCACATGAGCGCCGGCGTCTGCCACGGTATGGCGCGTTCGGGCGTGCGCCGGCATGACATATAGACGCGCGCCATCGCGCCCATCGCTGCGACGCTGGTCAGGAGCAGCATGGCATCGGTCTTGGCCAGCCGCGCTTCGACGCCGAGCAGGATCGAACTCGCCATCATCAATGCCGCCAGCAGCGCAGTGCGGCGCGCCACGAAGGCCAGGGCCGCCCAATAGGTCACCAGTACCGCACCAATCGCACCGATGAGCGAGGGAATGCGATAAAGCCAGATCGTGCTGTGCGCTTCCTTCACGCCGAGCGCTGCGCCGGCCTTTACCGCGACGGCCTGCATCCAGTAGATGCCGACCGGTTTCTTGTAGCGAACCTCGTCCTGAAAGCGGATGTCGATATAGTCGCCGCTCTCGACCATCTGCTTGGTGGCCTGCGCGAAGCGCGCCTCGTCGCGGTCGACCGGCGGAATCTGGAAGAAGCCCGGCAAAAAGGCCAGCAGGCAGAACGCCAACAGCAGGATGACCGCCCGGCCGTGCGAGGCAACGGCAAGGTCGAGGGCGGCGGCAAGCCCGCGCGCGAGAACCGGGGTTGGCTGCACGTCGTCGGTGGTCGTGGTCACGGGCGCGCGCTCATGCTTTTCGGCAAAAAAGGGCGAAATACTGGTCTAGTCCATAGGCGAAACCGCCCCGGCGGGCCAAACGGGAATACGTTTTAGCGATGAACTCGCTAGCCCCCGTTGCACAATAGGCACAGGGCTTTGAGTCTGTCATTTCAACTGTCGATGGATACGGTGCGGCTATTGTACCCGTATCATGACGCTGTCGGCCGCACCACGAGCATCCATCACTGTCAGCCGCACAAATCCGGGTCCGTCCGGCTGAAACGTCAAGGTGCGCCGCGCGCCGCTCGCAGGTAAAGGGACACCATTGACCATCACCGTCAAAGGCACCGCACCGCCGCCAATCTTGAGCGCCACAGGATCGGGACGCCCATTGGCCAATTCCAGCCGGGCGCCGTCGGGCGGAAACAGGATGCACGGCGCCTCGCTGACCGCGCCGTCGGCCCCGCCAAAACGCTGCAACGGCGGCGGCAGCTTGGCAGTCGCCGCAAAGACCGCGCCTCTGGGTGCTGGCGGCAACGGCAACGGCGTATGGCCGGAACGGGCGAAAGCGTCGAACAGGATCGGGGCTGCGCTCGACCGCCCGACCAGGCCCGGCACCGGCGCGCCGTCCGGCCGCCCGATCCAGACCCCGACAGTCATGCGGCCATCGAAGCCGACCGCCCAGGCATCGCGGTAGCCGTAGGAGGTGCCGGTTTTAAAAGCGATGCGGCCATGCGGCGCGTTGTCCGGCGGCGGCGCGCCTATCAGCACGTTGCCGACATAGAACGCAGCAACGGGGTCGAGTAGCCGCCGCGAAACAACGGCCGCCTCGCCTTGCCTCTCGATGAGAGGCTGCACGAGCCCGCCGCGCGCCAGGCCGGTATAAAGCATGGTGAGATCGTTGAGCGTGACGCCGACGCCGCCGAGGCCCATGGCCAGGCCCGGGGCTTCGCCCTTGGGCAGCACCAATCCTGCGCCGGCATCGGTGAGCCGTGCGCTGAGCCGGTTGACGCCAACCTTGCCGAGCACGGCGATGGCCGGGACGTTGAGCGACAATTGCAGCGCCTTGCGCACCGTCACGGTACCCTGGAACGTCAGATCGAAATTCTCCGGCGCGTAACCGCCGTATCGCGCCGGCCGGTCCTCGATCAAAGTCTCGGGGTGAATGAGGCCGTCTTCAAAGCCGAGCCCATAGATGAACGGCTTCAAGGTCGAACCGGGCGAACGCAGCGCCTGCGTCATGTCGACCTGACCGGCGCGGCGTTTGTCGAAATAATCCGACGAGGCGACGCGGGCGCGCACCTCTCCACTGACATTGTCGACGGCAATCATCGCCACCGAAATATCGGGCCCGAACGCGATGGCGCGTTCGCGCGCTAGTGTCTCGAGCTTGCCTTGCAGCGGCGCATGCAACGTTAACCGGTGAATGCGCTCGTCCGGCTCGCGCGACACAATGTGATCAGAGGAATGCGGCGCGAATGCCGGCAACGCCTTGCGCGCCTTGGGCACGGGCTCCGCTTTGGCGCGCGCAATTTCATCAAACGGTACGATAGCCTGCGCCACGGCGACGTCGAGGACGCGGTCGCGCGCCAATCGCGCACGCTCAGACTGCCGATCCGGCCGCCGCCATTCCGGCGATTGCGGCAGCGCCACCAGCAACGCCGCCTCACCGAGCGACAGCCGGCGCGGCTCCTTGCCGAAATAGGCCAGCGACGCCGCGCGAATGCCTTCG
Organism: Rhizobium sp. Q54; assembly: GCA_945870035.1. Taxonomy (GTDB): domain Bacteria; phylum Pseudomonadota; class Alphaproteobacteria; order Rhizobiales; family Xanthobacteraceae; genus Pseudolabrys. The sequence goes on from CAMBQQ010000024.1 coordinate 27,184, forward strand.
AGATTGCCGCCGTAGGGCGCAAGCGTCAGATAGAGCGAAAGAATGTCGCGCTTGCTCAGCGCATACTCAAGTTGCAGCGCGCGCGTCACCTGCCGCAGCTTGGCGCCGAAGCTGCGATGTTCACGCGGCTCCATCAAACGCGCGACCTGCATCGACAGAGTGCTGCCGCCGGAGACGATCTGCCACTCGCGTAGCAATTGCCAGGCGGCGCGCGCCATGGCCTGCGGATCGACTCCGTAGTGCGTATAAAAGCGCCGGTCTTCATAGGCGAGCAAAAGTTTGAGGAAGCGCGGATCGACATCGTCCACCGTAGCCTTCAGACGCCACCGCCCCTCCGGCGTCGCATAAGCGCGCAGCAGCCGGCCGTCGCGGTCGAGCACGACATGCGAGGTTTCGAGATTTTTTCCAAGCGGTGCGGGACCGAGCGACCAGACCCATCCGGCGGTGGCGATGAAGAGCAAGACAATAAAACTGAAAACGATCGCCGAGACGATCCGCGAGCGACGCCACGATTGCTGACTGCCCCCTCTCCCATCCCAACTCGGGCTTGCCCGAGTTGGGCATTCGATATGCCAAAGTCGGATATATCCGACTTTGGATGGGGAGAGGGTTGGGGAGAGGGGTAAGGCGCGTCTGAAATAGCGCACCCCTACACCCCTCTCCCGCCCGCGCTATCGCGCGGTCGACCTCTCCCCCAAGGGGAGAGGTGAAGAAGAGTGCATGCCGTACCGATTGTCATTTCGGCGCGACCTCCACAACACCGGTCGCCGTCCGTCCAAAACGATCGGGCCGATACATGTCCTCGACCTTGGCTTGCGGCAGCGCGTAGCGGCCGGGCGACACTGCCCGAACCACATAGGCCACGCTGAACACCGGCGGCGAATCCGCCTTGCGTTCAAAGGCGGCGCTGAAGCGGTCGTCACGGAATTCGGCATTCACCGGCGGCGCGGCATCGGCAATCCACGGCAAAGTGCCGGTTTCGCCCGACGATACCAGTTTCGGATTGTCGATCTCGAACCCGGCCGGCAGATAATCGGCGACGATGATGCGGCCGAACTGCGGCTGCGCTTCGGTGATCTTCAGCACCACGACGAAGCGCTCGTTCTGCTTCGCTTTCGCGACGTCGGCGAAGTCGCCGCCAAGATCGTGAAACACACGCTCGATCTTGAAGCCGCGTTCAGCCGCCGGCTCCGGCGTCAACGGCGCGCCCGATACTGAAACCACCGTTTGTACCGTACTGGTGCCGCTGTTGGCGACAGTCATCGTCTGCGCCAGCGCATCGGCACCAACGCTGCGGTAATACGCCCCGCTCCGCGCCTCGCCATTGACAGACAGCGAAATCGCATTGAGCTGCGCGGCCAGCGAGCGCGCCGCTAGCACAAGCCAAGCGCTCTCCTGCGTCGATGTGTAAGTCGAGAGCTTGCGAGCGCTGTCGATGCGGGCGACAGCCCGCGTGATCGTCGCCTGCGGCGCGCGCCCTTCCGAAGCGAGCGTCACCAGAGCCGCCGCATCGCGCAAGGCCGAGCCGAAATCGGCGCGGCCGATGTCGAGCTTGGGTTCCGGCGCAATCGCATTGAGCGCGGCGAGATACACCGTATCGGCGCGCGCCTTGTCGCCCAACATCGAAAGCGCGGCGGCGATCTGCGCCTTGGCGATGGGCGTCGCCAGATCGCCCAGCTTGGTGTCGGCAATATAACGAAGATCACCAACCGGCGCCGCGCCGTTGCGCGCCAGCACATAGAGCGCATAGCTCAGGTCGCGGCCGCCATCCTTGTTCGGCTCCGGCGCGGTGGCGACGAAATTGCGCAAACGGTCGATGGCAAGCTGGAACGCCGCCGCCGGCACCTCGAACTTCTTCTCCTTGGCGCGGGTCAGGAAGTCGGTGATGTAAGCATCGAGCCACGGATCGTCGCCGCCGACCGACCACAGGCCGAACGAACCGTTGCTGCCCTGCCGCGCGGTCAGCCGCGCAATGGCGTCTTTAATTTTCGCGTCGATCTCGCCATCCGGCGCAAGCCGCGCCTGCGACGCGAGTTCGTTGACGTAGAGCATCGCTACCGCGCGGCTGGCGATCTGCTCGGAACAGCCGAACGGATAGCGGTCAAGCTCGTTGAGCAAGGTCGCGACATCGAGCGAGGTCGACAGCCCGACCGACAGGCCGACGCGACCGGTGCCCGGCACGAAATCGGCGAACAGGTCGCGCGACAGAGTGAGCGTCTCGCCCGAAGCCAGCGCCCGCACGGTGCGGCGGGTCAGCAATTGCGTCGCCGGGCGGACGTCAAGCGCATAACCGCGCGCCTGGGCAAATCCGTTGGGGCCCGCGACATTGATCGTCACCGCTCCGACGCCGGAGCCTTGCGCCGTTACCGGCACGGACAAATGGCCGCGCGCCTTGGCGGCCAAAGTCAATTTTTGCGGTCCCTCGCCGTCACGTTTCACCGAGCCGTCGGTCGAGACGGTGACATTGTAGTCGCCGGCCGCGCCGTCGACATTATCGAGTTCGATCTGAACAGCGCTTCGGTCGCCGGTGCGCAGGAAGCGCGGCAATGTCGCGGTCAGGACGACATCGTCGCGCACGAAAACGTCGCCTGACGCCTTGCCGACCTTGTCGCCGCTCCAGGCCACCGCCATGACGCGGACGCTGCCGGCGAAAGATGGAATGTCGAACGAGACATTGGCAGAGCCGTCGGCGCCGACCGTGACTATCCCTGAGTAAAGCGACAACGGCGCCTGCGCCGGCGGCGAGCCGGACAGTTCGCCGCCGCCGATATCGCCGCCGGAGCGGATTTGCCCGCGCGCGCCCTGCATGCCGTCGATCAGTTGCCCGTAGAGATCGCGCACTTCCGCGGTCAGGCGGCGCTGGCCGAGATAATAATCGTCCGGCGCCGGCGGTTTGTAATTGGTGAGGTTAAGAATGCCGACATCGACGGCGGCGACGACGACGCGCGCCTCCTCGCCGGCTTTCAGGCCGCTCAGCTTGATCGGAATGTTGAGAGCGCCGTCCGGCTTCATTTGCGCCGGCAGCTTCATGTCGACGCTAAGCGTGCGCGCGGTGCGGTCGATGGAGAACCACTGCACGCCGATGGCGCGACCGGGCATGCGCTGCGCCGGTGCATCGAGCGGACGGCGCAAGGTGGCGACGAGATAAGCCCCAGTGCCCCACTCCTTGCCAACGGGCAAAGCGATTTTCGCCGTGCCGGCGGCGACGTCCTGCGACTGGCTGGCGACCAGACGGTCGGTGAAGACATTGAGCGTCAGCCGTCCGGCGGTCGGCGCTGTCACCGCGACGTTCATGCTGTCGCCCGAGGTGTAGGCCGGTTTGTCGAGCGCGACTTCGAGCAGGTCCGGCGTGTCAGAACTAGACTCGGCGTAGAAGCCGGCGTCGAGAGTCAGCGTCGTCAGCGCGCCATTGGCGGCGCCATCCGACACTTCGATACGATAGCGGCCCCACTTCACCGGCAGCGACAGCCGCGCCGGTTTTCCGGCGGCGGCGTCAATGCTGCCGTTGCTGACGCGCTCGGTGCGCTTGACCGGCTCGTAATTCCACTGGCCGTTCTGCCGGTACCATTGATAGGTCGTCTCGACGCGCAGCAGTTCGTATTTCAGGCCCTTGCGTTCGACCGTCGCGCCATCCGGCGCCGCCATCACCACGTCGAAGTCAGCATTGGCGCCGTCGGCAAGGCTGCGCCCGGAGAACGCCGGCTTGATGCCGATCATCGCTGCGTCGGGCATGACGGGCAGCGTGACCTTGCGCTCGACGGCACGGCCGCCGGATTCCGCCATGCCGATGGTGATGGTCGCTTCCAGCGGGCGCGATGTCTCCGGCACCTCTTCGAGCGCTACGGGGAACGTTGCCTTGCCGTTCGCATCTGTTGCCGGCAGGTCGGCCAGTTCCTGGCGCACCGCCGTCACCGTGTCGTCGGCCAGTCCGAAACTGTAGCCGGCAAAGCCCGGCCGCTCTTTGGCCGCCGCGATCGTGACCGCGCCGCTCAGCTCCAGGCCGGAGCCCGGCGCGCCGTAGAGAAAGCGCCCATCGACGCTCATCTGGACATTCCCGCTGCGCGGCATGGCCTTGGCCGCGGCCGAAATATCGAACTCGACGCGGTCGGGCACGTAGTCCTCGACCATAAAGGTGGTCTCGCCGATCGCCGGACGCTTGGGATCGGTGAAGGCGCGCACGCGCCACGTCCCGGTCGCAGCGGTCGAAACGATCGGGACGGTCAGCGAACGGCCGCCGAGCCCCTGATCGGGCACGACGACGCGGCGATAATCGACGCCATCGGGACGTTCCACGACGAGCGTCATCGGCACGTTCGGCGCGGCAACGCCGCGCGCATCGCGCAGCAGCGCGGTAATGAACACGCTCTCGCCAGTGCGATAGACACCGCGCTCGGTGTAGACGAAGGCGTCGTAGCCGGCCGGCGTCTGCCGGCCGCTCACGCCGCGATCGGACAGATCGAAGCCGGGCGACTTCAGGCTCAAAAACGCATAGTCAGCCTTGGCCGCCGCAATCACCGCGGCCGGCGACTGGCCGCCCTCGCCGCGCGTCAGTCCGACGTCGAAATGCACGCGGCCATTGGCGTCGGTCGCCTTGACCGCGAGCACTTCATTGTTGCGCGCGATCAGCCGCACTTCGGTGCCGGGCAAAGGCTGCGCGCTGGCCAGCGAATGCACGAAAACGTCGATACCGTCCTGCGCCGAATAGGCGGTCAGGCCGAAATCGGAGACGATGAACCACTGGGTTGCCTGCGCGTCGTAGTCGTTGGCCGCCATCGCGTCTTTCGGCGCGGCGGTCATCGCATAGACGCCGGGTTGCAGATCGGTCAGCACCTGGTCGACCGGAAACGCCGTGACGACCTCGGCATTGAGCTTCTGCTCGACGGCAAGTTCGCCGCTCCAGACCTTGCTGCCGCGTTCCGACGCCAGCTGCTCCGCTTCGTTCTTGCTGAGATTGCGCTGGAAATCATAGCCCAGCACGGTCTCGATCAGATTGCGGTCGCCGATGCGATAGACCGACAAATTGACCGCGCCGGTGTTGACGCTGAGCACTGGAATGCCGCGTTGGCCGGTGCGCGGCAGCACATAGGCCTTGCCGGAGAAACGCGCGAATGGCTTGCGGTCGCGCACAAAGATCGTGTACTCGGTCGTCTTGGCCAGGGTCTCGCGCACGGTTGACGGCAGACCGGCGCGCAGAGTGACGGCGTAGCGCTCGCCGTGCTTGAGGCCTTCGACGCAAAGCTGCTTGTCATGGGCCGAGACCGCCGGGCGGTCCTGCCCGACGACAGCGACGTAAGGCGAGAAATCGGTGCGCTTGCCCGGCAACTCTTCGGAGAACTGGAAACAGGCGCGCGGCGACACCGCATCCGAGTCCACCGTATAGTTGAGCATGCGGAAGCCGTGATCGACGCGCAACCGCTCATACTCGCCGCGCGTCTGCGCGTTCTCGCGCAAATCGAGCGACAGCCGCAGCGTATTGAGCGCGTTGCGCCACTGCTTGCGGCCGGCCAATGTATTGCCGAGCACGGCTAGACTCTCGGCCTCCAGCGGCCGTTCGCCCGCGCGGGTGTAGGCGATGTAGGCCGCGGTCGAGGCGCGATCGAGCAGCAGCGCCTTCTCACGGTCGTCGCGCGGGCGGATCTGCAGCACCGAGCGGGACAACCGGAGCCAGCCGGCAGCATCGTTCGGCGACGACGTGACAAGCTGGCCGAGCACGGTCATGCCGGCGCGATAGTCTTTCTTCTGGAACGCGGCGTCGGCATCGCGCCGCAATTGCGCGGCCGGCTTGGTCACATCGCCGGCGTCGCTCTTGATCTGCGCTTCCAGCTTGATCGCCGCCTCATCGAGGTCGCTGTTCTGGTAGGCCTTGTCGGCGGCCCACCCCGGGGCGGCGGCCATAACCAGAAAGGCGGCAGCGAGAACGCCGGCAAGACCAGCGCGCGCGGACATGAGCATGGAAGCAACCTCCGGAATCGGCAGAGCGGCACTATCATTGCAGCGGCCGATGGTGTCGAGGCCAAGGCGGTTTTGACGGTTCGAAAGCGACCGATGCAAATATTTGATAAGTTTACGCCGCCGCGGCCAACCGCGCTGTGCTGCCGGTCACAGGCCGTCTCATGTGACTTATTAACCGTAATAAAGTCGCATAACCGATTGTTTTAGCTAAAATTTCAGGCGCTTAGTGCAGGAATTCCGGCGAGATCAGGCTCGGCAGGAACAGCGACACCGTCGGCCACAAGATCACCAGGCCGAGCACGACGAACATCGGAATCAACATGATGCCGGTGTCCTTGAGTGCATCGCGGACGCGGATTCCACCGATCGAGCAGGAAATCATCAGGCACAGCCCGTAAGGCGGCGTCACCAGGCCGAACGCCAGCGATACGATGCCGATCATGGCGAAATGCACGGGGTCCATCATCACCCCCTTGGCGAGGGGCTCCAGGATCGGTGCGCAGATGATGATCGCCGGGATGGCATCGAGAAAGCAGCCGACAACGAGGAACACCAGCGAGATGAAAAACCCGGTGGCGACGAAACCCAAGCCCCAGGCAGTGACGCCGGACAGGATCGCCTCCGGAATCTTGTAATAGGCCAGCAGCCAGCCGAACATGCTGGCGGTGCCGACGCAGAACAGCGTGATACCGGCCAGCTTGCCGGTGTCGAGCAGCGCGCCGTAAAGCTGCTTGAGGTCCATCTCGCGATAGACGAACAGCGATAAAGTGCCGGCATACAGCACGGCGATACACGCCGACTCCGTCGCGGTGAACCAGCCGAAGATCTTGCCGCCGATGATGATCGCCGGCGTCATCAGCGCCGGCACCGCGACCCAGGTCGCGCATAGCAGCATGCGCCAGGTCTCGCGCGGATAGGTCGGATAGCCGCGCGCCTTGGCGTAGGCATGCACGGTCGCCATCTGCGCCAGTCCGATCAGCAATCCGGGAACGATGCCGGCCAGAAACAGCGCGCCGATCGAGGTCGTGAGGATGCCGCCCCATACGATCATCAGGATCGACGGCGGCACGATGACCGCGAGCACCGCCGAAACTGCGGTGATGGCGACCGAGAACGAGAGGTCGTAGCCTTCCTTGGTCTGCGCCTCGATGAATATCTTGGACTGGCTCGCCGCGTCCGCCGTCGACGAACCGGAGATGCCGGCAAAGAACATCGACAGCACGACGTTGATCTGCGCCAGCCCGCCCGGGAAATGTCCGACCATCGCGCGCGACAGTTTCAGCAGCCGGTCGGTGGTGCCGCCGACATTCATCAGGTTGGCGGTCAGCAGGAAAAACGGCACCGCCAGCAGGATAAAGGAGTTGTAGGCGTTGAAGGTCTCCTGCATCAGATTCATCGTATCGAGATGCGGCTCGAGCGCCAGAATCGGCAAGCACGCCAAAGCCAGCGCGAACGCCACCGGCACGCGCAGGAACATGAACAGGAAGAAGCAGCCGAACAGCAGCAAGGCCGCCGTTCCGGGAGTCAGCAGCGAACCTGTCACGAGTCTCTCCCGGCAATCGTTTTCAGATCCTGGACGACCTGTTCGCCAAGGAACACGAGCCAGGTCACGCCGGTTACCGGCCATGCGACGTGGATGTACCAGAGCGGCAAGTCGGCAAGTTCAGACGTCCGGTTCCAGGCGAACCGCGTGAACTGGATGCCGGCGTGGACAAACACGACCGCGGCGATCAACACGCCGAGACGCCCCACTAGCCGCGCGAACGCTTCGGTGCGCCGGCCAAGCTGCGGCCACAGGTCGACCTCGAAATGCGTCGACTCGCGCACGCCGATCATGGCGCCGAGCATGATGGTCCAGATGAACATGAAGCGCGCCATTTCCTCGGTCCAGATGTAGGACGGGATCAGTTCGGTGTAGCGCGAGAAGATTTGCAGACTCACCGGGATGATCAGCAGGCCGACGGTGATTGCCATCAGCGCCGACAAGCCCTGCGCATAGAGCGCGGTCAGCCGGCGCCACGACCCCATCGCTTTCGTTGCAGTTAGATCGTTCATGGGGAAATTGCTCAGCCTAAGGACGATTGCGGCCGGGAAATGCTCCCGGCCGCGGGGTCTGCGTCAGCGTGAACCGGTAGCCCGGATCACTTCATGTTGGTGATGTCGGCGAAGATCTTGTCGGCGCCAATTTCCTTGGCGTAAGCCGCCATCACTGGGTCGACCAGCTTCTTCATCGCATCGCGATCGGCGAACGGCACGCGCTTGAGCTTGCCGGCCTTTTCCAGCGCGTCGAGCTTGGCACCGTCTTCAGAGGATTCGATCTGCCGGCCATAGGCGCCCGCTTCCTTGCCTGCCTTGATGATTGCGGCCTGCAAATCGGGCGGCAGCGTCTTGAAGGTCTTGCCCGAGAAGCAGAGCGGCCGGATGGTGATCGCATGCTCGGTCATCGCGAGATGCGGCGCGACTTCGTAGAACTTCATGGCTTCCACGCCGGCCGCTTCGTTCTCGCCCGCCGCGATGACGTTATTCTGGATCGCGTTGTACACTTCGTTATAGGCGATGACAGTCGGCGCCATGCCGGCGGCCTGGAACGTCTTGCTCCAGATCGGCGCGCCTTGCACGCGCACCTTCAGCGCCTTGATCTCGGCAAGGTTCTTCACCGGCTTGTTGACGAAGATGTTGCGCACGCCGCCGCCGGCATAGCCGATCAGCATCACTTCGGCCTTTGCGTTAATCTCGTCGGCGACCGGCTTCAGGAGATCGGCGTCGAGCACTTTGTTCCAGTGCTTGAGATCGCGGAACAGGAACGGCGCATCGATGAAGGGCGCGGCCTTGGAGAAGGTCGACATGTGCGCCGGTGAGACGATGGCGTAATCGACAGCCTTGCCCTGCGCCATGTATTCGAAATACTGCTTCTCGAGGCCGAGCGCCGAATTGCGGTGCAGATTGAAGTTGATCGGCTTGCCGTAATACTTTTTGACCAGTTCCTCGAACTTCAACAACGTCTTGTTGAAGGCGTGGTCGTCGTTGAACTGCGACGCGCCGTTGAGCGTAATAACCTGCTGGGCCTGAACCGGCTGCACGGCGCCGGCGGCGAACGACAAGCATAATGCGGCGATGCCTGCGACGAATCGCATTTCGTATCCTCCCTGTGAAAGCGGTCAGTTAAGCTGCCGCGTTTTTCTGAACTGACATGTTACTCTGCATTTTGCCGCGGTGGCAATCCTCGACCGCCGCGCCGCGCCGGTCATATTCTGGCAAGGCCCATGCGCTACGATGCGAAATGCCGGCTTTCCAGGCCGTTTGGCCGGGCAACCGCCGGGCTGCCAGGCAAGCCCGCGGCCACCTTCCAATCGTCGCCCGGTGGGGGTAAACCGGCACGAATTGCGGCCCCGTAGCTCAGTTGGATAGAGCGCGAGCCTTCTAAGCTTGAGGTCGCTGGTTCGAATCCAGCCGGGGTCGCCAATCATCTGCCGCCGCTAGCCGCCAAAAAGCCCACCGGCGCGCGGCTTTCTACTCAACGACTTTCACAGCATTTGCGCCCACATGCGGCATGGCTCCTCGCCTCGCGCCATTGACGGTTTGCGCCAAGACTCTAAGCTATGCCCACATGGCATATCTGGATTTGACCTCATGGAACTGCGCGAACTGAGAAATTTCATGCAGGTCGCGCGCACTGGCAGCGTCAGCCGCGCCGCGAAGGAACTGCGCCTCGCGCAACCGGCGCTAAGCCGCCAGATATCCAAGCTCGAACACGAACTCGGCGTTTCGCTTTTTACCCGGCACGGTCGCGGCGTTCGCCTGACCATGCCCGGCGCGGTGCTTCTGGAACGCGCCGAAGCCATCACCCAGCTCGTTCACAATACCGGCCAGGAAATCAGGCAGGACCGCTTGCCGGCGCGCGGCCGATTTACCTTCGGCGCGCCGCCCGCCGCCGGACGGTTGCTGATCCCGCCTTTCGCCGCGCGGTTCGCGCAGACCTGGCCGCAGACGACACTTCACATGCGCGAAGGCGTTACCAGCTCACTGCTGGAATGGCTGACCGACAAAAGGCTCGATCTCGCTCTGCTGCACAACCCGCCCCACCTGGAATCCTTGAATATCAGCCCTATTCTCAGCGAACGCATGTTCGTCATCGGGCCATCGGCTGCGCGTGACAAAAGCCGCAAGCATCCCAAGACCTATCGAATCCGCGACTTCGGCGACCTGCCGCTGATCCTGCCGAACATGGCGCACACCAACCGGCGGCTGGTCGAACACGCCGCGCACGAACACGGCGTGCGCCTGCGCATCAAGATCGAAGCCGACAGCGTCGCCTTCGCCAAGGCAATGGTCGAGAGCGGGCTCGGCTACACCATTCTCACTTACGCCGCTGTGCAGGACGAACTGGCGCGCAAGACATTGACCGCTTATCCGATCGTCAACCCGACGTTGTCGACACGCGTTTCCATCGTCACCTTGCGCGAAAAGCAGACGGCAAAGTTGACCGAAGAATCGAGCGCCCTGCTGCACGACGTGTGCCGCGCCTTGGTGCGGCAGAAAATCTGGGCCGGCGCCGTCCTGCTGTAACGCGCCGCCATATTCCCCCCTTCGTCAATCGACACCATGCCGAGAAAGTATCGGTCAAAGGCTCGCCGCGCATTGCGGCGCTGCCGCCCGCCGCCTACCCTTGCCGCAGAACAAAATTCAAATGGGAGGCTGCCCTTGAAAACCTTCAAAGTCGCAATGCTCGGACTTTGCGCCGCGCTGCTCTGCCCTGCTGTCGCACCGGCGCAGGATTTTCCGAACAAATCGATCCGGCTGATCGTGCCGTTCCCGGCGGGCGGCCCGAACGACATCATCGCGCGCCTGGTCGGCAAGCGCATGGGCGAAATCCTTAAGCAGACAATCGTCATCGAGAACCGCGGCGGGCAAGGCGGCGTGGTCGGCACTGATGTCGTCGCAAAAGCGGCGCCCGACGGCTACACCATCGCTATTTCCAGCGCCGGCGCGCTTGCCATCAGCCCGAGCATGGAGAAGGTCGCCTACGAGACGCTCAAGGATCTTCAGCCGATCACTTTGGTCGCCAAGGTTCCGGAAATGCTGGTGGTCGCCACCAGCGTCCCGGCCAAGGACATGAAAGAATTGATCGCGCTGGCCAAGTCGCAGCCCGGCAAGCTGAACTTCGCCTCGTCCGGCAATGGCAGCCTGCCGCATCTGGCCGGAGAACTGTTCAAGCTGCAGGCCAAGATCGACATCGTCCATGTGCCCTATCGCGGCGCGGCGCCGGCCGTGAACGATCTGCTCGGCCAGCAAGTGCAAATGGTGTTCCTCGATCTGCCGGTGCTGCTGCCGCAGGTTCAGGCCGGCAAGCTGCGCCCCATCGCCATCGGCGCGCAGGCCCGCGTGCCGAGCGCTCCTAACGTCCCGACCACTGCGGAAGTCGGCCTGCCGAACCTGCAAACCGAGAACTGGTACGGGATGGTCGCCCCCGCCAACACGCCGCCGGCCATTGTCGCCATTCTCAACAAGGCCGCGGTCGAAGCGATAAAGGACCCTGAAGTATCGTCAAAGCTTGCCGCGCAAGGTGCGACGTTGATCGGCGATTCCCCGGAAAGCTTCCGCGCCTACATCGCCAGCGAAACCAAGAAGTGGGCCGACGTGATCAAGGACGCCGGAGTGCCGGTGGCCAAATAGCCCGGCAAAGGCCTTAGCCCGCATGTCATCGCTGCACGATACCTTCACTTTGCGATCGACGTTGACCTCGCCATTCGGACGTAAAGTCCGGATGGCGATCGACGTTCTCGGCCTGGCCAGCCGCGTCACGATCGTATCCGCCGACACGCTCGACGACAACGACACGCTGCGGCAGCAAAATCCGCTCGGCAAATTGCCGTGCCTGCTGCTGGCCGACGGCACCGTTTTGTACGACAGCACGGTCATCGTCGAATTTTTGCAGGAAGTGGCGGCAAGTTCCCGCCTGCTGCCGCCCAGCGGGCTGGCGCGCTACAAGGCACTGACGCTGTCGACCCTGGCTGACGGCATCACCGACGCGGCCTTGCTGATGGTCTATGAAGGCCGCTTCCGCGACGCCGCTACGTATTCGGAACGCTGGCTGGCGCATCAGCGCGGCAAGATCATACGCGCGCTGGCCGCTTTCGAGGCAGCCCCGCCCGATCCGGCAAAGACCGACCTCGTCGCCATCAGCCTGGCCTGCGCCTTCGGTTATCTCGACTGGCGCAAACCGATGGAATGGCGGGCGGCGCATCCGCGGCTGGTCGCATGGTGCGAGGCTTTCGCCCACCACGAACCGGCCTTGGCGCGCACGCGCGCGCCTGAGAAAATACTATGAGCGAGCCACTGTCGCTGCTGGCACCGCCAACCTGGATGGAAAGGCCATCGCGGCCAAACCTCTCCTTACCGCGCGGCGCCTGCGACACGCATTTTCATGTGTTCGGCCCGCGTTCGCGTTTTCCTTACGCTCCCGGCCGCGCCTCGACGCCCGCCGATGCGCCCAAGGAAGCTTTGTTCGCGCTGCATGAGGCGCTTGGCATTGAACGCGGGGTCGTCGTGCATACGGCCGCGCATGGTCTGGATAATGCCGCCACCGCTGACGCGCTGGCCGCCAGGCCGCACGACTATCGCGGCATCGCCCTTGTGCCGGTCGATATTGCCGACAGTGAATTGAAGCGGCTTGATGAAGCCGGGTTTCGCGGGGCACGTTTTCATTACATGCCGCATCTCGGCCATAGCACGCCCATCGCAGAGGTTATCGCCTTCGGCGCAAAACTGGCCGATTTTGGCTGGCATTTGCAGCTCCACATGGCGGCGGAAATGATCGGCGAACTCAGCTCCGCGATCGGGACGTCATCGGTACCCGTCGTCATCGATCACATGGGACGTATCGATGCCTCGCTCGGACTGGAACAACCGGCGTTCCAGCATCTGCTGCGGCTGATGGACGATCGCAACGTCTGGGTCAAAGTCAGCGGCTGCGACCGCGCCACGCGGCAGGGCCCGCCCTACGCCGATGCCGTGGCCTTTGCGCGCCGACTGGTCTCGGACTTCGGCGACCGCGTGCTGTGGGGCACCGACTGGCCGCATCCCAATCACCAGGGCCCGATCCCGGACGATGGCGTCCTGGTCGATCTAATTGCCCAAATAGCGCCGACCGAAGCCGCGCGAAAGGCGCTGCTCGTCGACAATCCGCAGCGCCTGTATGGCTTTGCGCCACTGCCGGAGACCCGTTCATGACCGGACGTCTGAAAAACCGCATCGCGATTATCACCGGCGCCGGCTCCGTCGGCCCGGGCTGGGGCAATGGCCGCGCCACCGCCGTGCGTTTCGCTGAGGAAGGCGCGAAAATCTTCGCCGTCGACCGCGACCGCGACAGCCTCAGCGAGACGATCGAGCGGGTCAAAGCTGTCGGCGGCGAGATCGAGGTTCATCAATGCAATGTCACCGATAGCGCCTCGATCGCCGCAATGGTCGCGGCCTGCGTTGCCCGCTATGGCCGCATCGATGTGCTGGTCAACAATGTCGGCGGCTCGGCGCCCGGCGGACCTGTCGAGATGTCCGAGGACGTCTGGGACTCACAGGTGGACGTCAACCTCAAGAGCGTGTTCCTGACCTTGAAGCATGTGTTGCCGATCATGGAAGCGCAGAAGCAGGGATCGATCGTCAATCTGGCCTCGACCTCCGGCATCCGCTTCACCGGCGCCTTCCAGGTCGGCTATGCCGCCACCAAGGCCGGCGTCATCCAGCTCTCGCGCGTCGTCGCCGTTCAATATGCAAGCAAGGGCATCCGTGTGAATACAGTGGTACCGGGCCAGTTGCATACGCCGATGGTCGAGGCGCGGCTCGCCGGGCAGCGCGCCGGCGGCGATATCGAGGCGCTGCTCAAGCAAAGGCTCAAGCGCATCCCGATAGGTTTTATGGGCGACGGCCGGGACACCGCCAATGCGGCGCTCTACCTCGCCTCGGACGAAGCCCGTTTCGTCACCGGCACTGAGATCGTCGTCGATGGCGGCATGAGCGTGCGCTGCGATTAGCGGAAACGGCGCCTGGCGGGCTGCAAACGCCTTGTCTTTAGGCGTTCCGCTCCTATTTCACCGAAAAACCTTGGATTACGGGCCGTTTTAGGCCTGCCCGTTTGGCCAACAAGCCAGTTAGGAAACCTAAATTTAACAAGTTTGGCACACTGATACCGTTAGAAGATTAGCGTTGCCTCCATTTCCTTAGCGCGCTCGAGATTGCATGGCCGAGACGCACGAACCAGTGACGACGGAAAGCGCGGTTGTGTCGCCGCCATTGGCGCCGGCGTCGGCGCCGCTGAGTTATGTCGTCGATGATGACGCCAGCATCCGCCACTTTCTGTCTCTGGTGCTGCACGGCGCCGGCATCGACACCATGGAATTCGCGGACGGCTCGGGCTTGCGCGCCGCCGTCGAGCGGCGGCTGCCGGATCTGGTGTTCCTCAACATTTCACTGGAAGCCGCCGACGCCATCGAAACGGTGATCGCTCTCGGCAAAAGCGGTTTCCGCGGCAACGTCCAGTTGACCAGCATGCGCGGCGCCGCGGTACTCGACCATGTCAAGAACATCGGCCTCCAGCACAAGCTCAACATGCTGCCGGTGCTCAAGAAGCCGTTCGAAACCGACGCCATTCTCAAGATCCTGCGCGATCTCAATCTCGGCACGCCGGCAGCCGCCGCCTCGCGCATCGATCTGGACGAGGCGATCAACAGCGGCTGGATCGAGTTCTGGTATCAGCCCAAGATCGACCTGCGCAAAAAGCAACTCGCCGGCGCCGAAGCCTATGCGCGCGCGCCACCCGATGCACGGCATCGCGCTGCCCGGCGCCTTCATGCCGGAGGCCGAAGAGTCGAGCGTCATCAAACTGTCCGAGATGGCGCTGACGAGCGCGCTCAAGGCCGGGCTGACTTTCTCCAAGCTGGGGCTCAACCTGCGCCTCACCGTCAATATTCCGGTCAACGCGCTGGAGAAAATGCGGGTCGAGGAAATCGTGCGCAGCCATCGGCCGATCGCGTCGAAATGGGCCGGCCTGATCATCGACGTGCCGGAGGAGCAGATTGTCACCGATCTGGCGCTCGCCAGCGACCTCGCCAAGCGACTCGAGCGCTGCAATGTGCGCCTGGCCATCGACGATTTCGGCCGCGGCACCTCTTCGCTGGCGCGCCTTGGCGAAATGCCGTTTCACGAACTCAAGCTCGACCGCTCCTTCGTCGCCGACTGCGGCAGCGACAAGGTGAACGCGCCTTTATGCAAGACGGTGATCGACCTCGCCCATAACTATGGCCGCGTCGCGGTGGCGATGGGCATCGAGAAAGCCGCCGACGCCATGGCGCTGGTCAGCATGGGCTGCGATTACGGCCAGGGGTTCCTGCTCGGCCAGCCGATGCCGGAAGAAAGGTTCATTTCGCTGCTACGCCAGCGCGCCGGCGCCAATGGCCGCGAACTGGCCACGGCCGACAAGTAGCGTCGCCCCAAGCCACAAATCAAAGATCGGAATATCAGTGCGTCCAGGCTTCGCGGCGCTTGAACGAGAAATTGTCCGAATAGGACATCACGCGCCGCGCCACCGGTTTGGCCTCGAAGGCCCGATAGGCGATGCCGTGCTTCTCGCAGTAAGCCACCGCCTCGGCTTGCGTCTCGAAACGCAGCCGCACTTGCTGGCGCATGTCGCCTGACGAGGTCCAGCCCATCAGCGGCTCGACCTGGCGCGGCTCGGCAAGATCGAACTCCAGCACCCAGTTTTTGGTGTTGGCCGATCCCGACTGCATGGCGTTCTTGGCCGGTTTGTAGATGCGCGCGGTCATGCTGAACCCTTGGAAACGATCAATGGCGGCGTCCGGTTCGAACCGCGCCGCAATCTCCGTATAAAACGAAACGCGCCGCGCTGGCAAACGCGGGTGACGCAGCAATCCCGCGGAAAATTGGTCGGAGCGGCAGGATTTGAACCTGCGACCCTCTGGTCCCAAACCAGATGCGCTACCAGACTGCGCTACGCTCCGACGACTGGGAATGCGGGGGTGGTACACGCTTCCATACGGGGCAGCAAGCTATCCGGGAGGCCAGCCTCAGCGGGAACCGAAGATCGGGTGCGCCACCCGGTCGCCGACCGCGATGCCGAGCTTGCGGGCGGTTCCGCCAATGACCTCGAGCACGCCGCGCACCGGCGTCGTCGACGGCACGATCTTCTCCGACAGAGGCTCGGTGTTCTCGGCGATGCGCATGATCCGGCCGTCGCTGCGGATGAAGATCATGTCGAGCGGGATGTAGGTGTTCCGCATCCAGAAGCCGACTTCCTGGTCGCGGTGGAAGTCGAACAGCATGCCCTGCCCCTCCGGCAGTTCCTTGCGATTCATCAGGCCCTGCGCCCGCTCGGCCTCGGTCGTCGCCAGTTCGACGGCAAAAGCATGCACGCCGTTCTTGGTGGCGATCTCGACCACGCGCGGGTCGGCGGCCATGGCCGGATGCGCCATTGGGCCGGCAATGATCAAGAAACCAAGAATAATGAAGACGGTCGACCGGATGCTGCGCATGGCCGGCATTTAGGCAATCAACCGCCGCACTGGCAATAACAATTGCCGGACAGTTGCCGGCGGCGCAGACGGTTTAAGGAACCGCCGCGATCAGTGCGAGGCGAGACCGAGCGGGCCGCCATCGGGACGCACCTCGGCGGCCATCAGGCCTTTCGGCCCGGGCCCGAAGCGCACCAGCACGGTCTGGCCGGGACGCAACTCGGCGAGGCCGTAGCGGCGCAGCGTCTCCATATGCACGAAAATGTCCGGCGTGCCGTCTCCGCGAGTCAGAAAGCCGAAGCCGCGCAGGCGGTTGAACCATTTGACCTGGGCCCGCTCGAGGCCTGAGGTCGGCGTCACCGAAACATGGGTGCGCGGCGGCGGCATTTGCGCCGGGTGCAGCGCAGTCGATTCGTCCATCGAGAAGACACGGAAGGCTTGCAGGCCCTTCGGCCGCGGCTGCACTTCGACCACGATCCGGGCGCCCTCATAGGCGGTCTGGAAGCCGTCGCGGCGCAGGCAGGTCACATGCAGCAGGATATCCGGCATGCCGTTGTCGGGAACGATGAAACCGAAACCCTTCGATACATCAAACCACTTGATGACGCCGGCCAGTTCGATGAGATCGGTCGCCGCTTCGTCGCCGATGTCTCGAACCGTGCCGGGCCGGAGATTTGTATCTGGCATTTCGATTCAATCCCGTTCGACAACTCGCGCCAGTCTGACGCTGTGCGGCCCCCGCCGCCTATTCCGCTCGCTTTGAAAAGCGCAGCGGCGAATCTGTAAATGAAGATAACACCCGGCCTTGAACCGCAAAGGGCAAAATGTGCTTGCGCACAACTCTGTACACAGCGGAAACCCTTGCGAATCAGTGCGCGATGAAGGGGCCTAGCGTGTCGCCGATATCGGCGCGGACGACAAGATCGGCGATGTCGTCGAACTCGGTCGGGTCGCGGTTGACGATCGCCAGCATGGCGCCATTGCGTTTCGCCAACAGCGGGATACCCGCCGCCGGCCATACCACCAGCGACGAGCCGACCACGAGAAACAGGTCGCAATCGCTGGCCAGATCCTGCGCCCGCTGCATCGCCGCAGCCGGCATCGGCTGGCCGAATGAAACGGTGGCGGTTTTGATGATGCCGCCGCAGGAACAGTCCGGCGCGCGGCCAGTGGCTTCAAACGATTGGCGGATGCCCGGCAGTTCATGGCGCCGCGCGCAGTCCATGCACAGCGCGTAGGTCGTATTGCCGTGCAGTTCGACGATGTCTTGCGGCGCAATGCCGGAGGCCTGATGCAGATTGTCGATGTTCTGCGTGATCAAAGCCGGCGCCTTGCCGGATTTGTACAGGCTGGCCAGCGCCAGATGGCCGCGGCCCGGTTTCGCCTTGACGAAAGTCTCGTCGATCGCCCAGCGCCGCCGCCACGCCTCGTCGCGGGCGTCTTCGCTGGCCATGTAGTCGTCGAACGGGATCGGCCGGTTCTTGGTCCAGATGCCGCCCGGCGAGCGGAAATCCGGAATGCCGCTTTCGGTCGAGATACCGGCGCCGGTGAACGGCACGATGCGGGCTGACGCCTCGATCAGTTCGCGCAGGCGGGCGATGGCGGTGTCAAGATCGGAGGTGATCATTACACTCAAAGAGCTTCGACGATGCGGATATGGCGCTCCACAGAGCCAGTGCCGAGTAGCTTGAGCGCCGCTTGGTACCGCGGGCTTTTGTAGGCCGGAGCTATGGTCGAAAGTTGGTGACGGGGTAGATCAGGAAGGCGGCATATCGTGGGGGTAGTTGAAGCCTCCACTTCTCCACCGAAGGAGTAATATGCCTTGTCGAATTCTAACGTCGTCAAACTGGTTCAGCCAGGCACCTTCAGCG
>CAMBQQ010000025.1 GCA_945870035.1 Rhizobium sp. Q54
GCCGTGAGACAGAGGGAAAAATGGCTCAATCCGACGCATCTGCGCCTCGGAGAGTAGAAACAAACCATCCATGGCGACGCCTCCTTGCGCCGCCAGTGAATCAATCGACCACCTGATCCGCAAGATATTTAATGGGTCCTGAGCCTAGACTCTTTGCTTTTTTAACGATTACCGATTACTGAACGTGCGTTACGGGGCCATAGCTCAGCTGGGAGAGCGCCTGCATGGCATGCAGGAGGTCGGCGGTTCGATCCCGCCTGGCTCCACCAACCTTCGCTCGCCTCGCGAGCTACGGTTGGAAAGCCAACCTTTAGCCCCAAACAGCGCCGCACATTCAGAACCGCGAAGCGAGCGAAGGTTGCCGCGCCGAAGCTCCGCAGGAGCGAAGGCGGGCGATGGATGACAGGCCGCCTACCAGGCGGCTTTTTTAATGCCGTGAAATAGCTCACAGCACGACACTACAGACAAACGCCACGTCCCCATTGCATGATGCCCGCAAAACAATGCGGGGAGAGAAACGTTATGCAAGGCAAGATCGCGCTCGAGGAGCACTTCGCCATCGAGCCGACGCTCGGCGATTCAAAAGTTTTCGGCGCCCATGTCTGGCCCGATCTCGGTCCCCGCTTGATCGACGTGCAGGACACGCGCCTGCGCGAAATGGACAAGCATGGCGTCGAGCTGATGATCCTGTCGCTCAACGCGCCGGCGGTGCAGGCGATCCACGACGTCAAAACCGCCATAGCGGTCGCGCGTCAGGCCAATGACGTGCTCGCCGAACACATCCGCAAACGCCCCGACCGCTTCGCCGCCTTCGCCGCGCTGCCGATGCAGGACCCGGACGCGGCGATTGCCGAACTGAACCGCTGTATCAAGGATCTTGGTTTCGTCGGCGCACTGGTCAACGGATTTTCCAATGTCGGCACGCCGGACAACGTCACCTATTACGACCTGCCGCAATACCGGCCGTTCTGGCGCGCGGTCGAGACGCTCGACGTGCCGTTCTACCTGCACCCGCGCAATCCGCAGCCCGGCAATCCGCAATTCCAGGGCCACAACTGGCTGCTCGGGCCGAACTGGGCGTTCTCGGCCGAGACATCCATCCATGCGTTGCGATTAATCGGCTCAGGCCTGTTCGACGAAAATCCGAATCTCAAGTTAGTGCTCGGCCATCTCGGCGAGGGCATGCCGGTGCAGCTCTGGCGCATCGACGGCCGCAACGGCTGGATGAAGGAGCCGCACCGCTATCCGGCGAAGCACGGCGTCGGCCATTATTTTCGCAAGCATTTTCATCTGACCACGTCGGGCAATTTCCACACGCCGTCGCTCATCAACGCGATGACGGAAATGGGGCCGGACCGCGTCATGTTCTCGGTCGATTGGCCGTTCGAGGATGTCGGCGAAGGCTGCGCCTGGTTCGACAACGCCGCGATCGGCGAAGCCGAGCGCGCCAGGATCGGCCGCGATAATGCGGTGAAGCTGTTCAATCTGAAAATTTAGTCTCGCTCTTTCTCCGTTCGTCCCCGCGAAAGCGGGGACCCAGTCTTTTTGCGAAGAACTGGATTCCCGCTTTCGCGGGAATGAACGGAGTATGTTGCTGCGCTCAAACTTTACTTCTTCTTCGCGCTCGCCAGCAAAGCGGGGCTGCCCCAGGTCGGCTCTTCCTCGCCATTGCCCCAGGCATAGGGGCGATAGAAAGTGTGCAAACCGTAGCGCACCTGCTTCTTCATTTCGCGCACCCAGTTCGGGTGCACATAGACGGCGTGATAGTGCGTCGACTTGGCGACTTCGGGCACATAGATCTGGCCGTCGAGCGTCTGCTTGGCGATACGGTTGGCGCGCGCCCAGTGGCCACGTTCGGTAATCGCCTTGCTCTTGCCATCGCAGGCAAAGGTAAACTGGCACGACAGGTGACGATGCGCGTTTTGATAAACCACGCCGCAAATGTCATTCGGATAGAAGCCTGAGAAGGCGCGGTTGACGATCACTTGCGCGACGGCCTGTTGGCCTTTGACCGGCTCGCTGCGCGCCTCGAAATAGATAGCGGTGGCCAGGCAGCGCTCGGCCTTGGCGTATTCCTTGCCTTCGAGCTTCAGGCGCTGCGCCGGCGACGGCGGCGGTACGCCCGGCGCGGGCGTCGGCAGCGGCACCATGCGCAAAGGGATCGCGGCCGAGGTCGGCAACGAAGTTGCCGGCACCGGCAATTCATTCGGATCATCAGGCATCGAGGACGGCGAAAGGCTAGCGAGCTGGATCTGTTCGCCGCGGCGCGTAGCGGACGCCACCAGCGATTCCCGTGCCGGCATTTCGGCGGGGTTAAACGAAGCGTTTTTGAAGTTGTCCATGGCGGCGGGAGACACCATCGCGAATTCGACAGCGTCTGCGTAGCGCGCGGCCGCCAGTTCGGCGACGACCGGCGAGGCGCTCGACCGGTAACCATTGTTCGCCGGCGCATGCGGCAGCGACGCGGCAATGCGGGCAGCGGCAACAGGTGCACGATCGGGCAGCATGGCGATTTTCGGCGCGCGGTCGGCCGGCGCGTCGATCCTCGCGGCGGCGAGCTTCGGCGCATTGACGGTCACGTCGCGCGGGATGGCGACCGTGACGGACTGGTCCGGCAAAACCGAGATCTGACGGATGGCAGTGAGAATGCGACCCGGGACTTCAGCGTAATTCTGCCGACCGTCGCGAATGAATTCGGCGCCGGCCGTCACCAGCGGGACATTCATCAAATCGAGCGCGCTGATGCCGACAGCGGCAATCGCAAAGGCGACGCAAACGCGCTTGCCGTTCTGAAATATCTTTTCTTCGAAAGTGAGCCCGAACGGATCGGCATCGATGCTGCGCGTCAACACTTTTACGCTCCCACTGTCGCCGGAAGGTTTTTTAAGACCGGTCGAACAGCGGTGATCCTAGAGAAGGAAAACAAATTGGATAGAGTTTTACGAAATTTTTGAACCAACAAGGCAAAGACGTATGCTTAAATTAACCAATAAAAACGGCCCGATTTAACGAATTTGAGTTAAACCTGGAACCGCGCGAGACAAACGTCCGCGCGGTTTGGAAATTTACCGAGGCTTTCGCCCGACGGCATACATCATAAAATACCAGTCCGGCTTCCAGAAAAACATCGCGCCAAAAATGTAGATCAGCAGCAGGCGCAGCCTCGGAAATTTGTTCAGGCCGACATAAACATCCGGCAAAACCTTGCCGAGCGAAGCCGGCGGACACAGTCCGGCCTCGACGATTTCGAAGCCGCTCGCCAGCATGTAGTCACGCAGGTCACGTTGCGTCATGTAATAGCAATAGAATTCCCGCGACGTTCCCGGCTTTTCGGTTTCCCAGTCGCGTTTCGACGCCTTGATCGCCCGGGGATCTTCGAACGGCACGGTGACGACCGCGTATCCGCCCGGTTTCAGGATGCGGTGGAATTCCGCGAGCGCCCTTTGCGGTCCCTCCTCATTGTGCTCGATGACGCCCCATGAAATGAGGCCGTCATATTTATCGTTCGGAGCAGGGATGTTTTCGATCGTGCCATAAATCCATTCGGTTTCTGGATAGACCCCCTTCAGACGGTTGATGAGCGTGTCCGAATAATCCAGCCCGACGGCCGCGAAGCCCTTCTCCTTCAGAAAACTAACCCACTCGCCGAAGCCGCAGCCGGCGTCGAGAATCTGTCCGCCTGGAACGAAATATTTGCGGATCAGCCGGTAGCGGAGGTCGATGCCGATTTTCAGTCTTTTGAAGAAGCTCAGTTTCTTCGACGCGGCAAAATTCTTCGCCCAGGATTCAGGGGTGCTGACCCGGATTCCTTCGAACGCGCCGTCACCATTCTCGCTTCCGGCAACGACCGGCCTCAACTCCTTGAACATCTGTCCTCGACTTTGCCGCTGACCGCCAATTTATTCGCCCCAGAAACCATTCCGTTAAATGAACTGCGGCAAAGGCGTTGCCAAGGCCAAATTGCCCGGCTTGCACGCCAGTCTGGAGCCGAAACCGGCTCACTTGCGGTGATTTTCGGCTGAAAAGCCGGCTGACAAGCCGCTGCGCACCGATCCCGGCCGAATTTGCCTGTGTTCTTGAACCTTTAACCCACCCTGCCCATATTAGACGCAACAGGGCGGCAAGTCGCCGCCAGGTTATGAGGTGCCCGCAAGGGGCTTCATCAAAGTCGCTTCGAGCGAGGACTTTGAGACCATGTCACGAGTGCCGTCACTATCCAGTCCGTTTCTGCTCGGCTTCGACGAGATCGAGCGCCTGCTCGACCGCGTCAGCAAGGGAGCCGACGGCTATTCGCCGTACAATATCGAGCGGCTGGCCCGCGATGGGGACAATCCGGAGCGGCTGCGTATCACGCTCGCCGTGGCCGGCTTTACCCGCGATCAGCTGGACGTCTGCATCGAGGAAAGCCAGTTGGTGATCCGCGGGCGTCAGCAGGACGACAAATCGCGCCACTATCTCCACCGCGGCATCGCCGCGCGCCAGTTCCAGCGCACCTTTGTGCTGGCCGACGGCATGGAGGTGCTCGGCGCTGATTTGAAGAACGGATTGTTGTCGATCGACCTGATCCGGCCGCAACCGGAGCGGTTCATCAAGTCAATC
Organism: Rhizobium sp. Q54; assembly: GCA_945870035.1. Taxonomy (GTDB): domain Bacteria; phylum Pseudomonadota; class Alphaproteobacteria; order Rhizobiales; family Xanthobacteraceae; genus Pseudolabrys. Next base: position 4,600 of record CAMBQQ010000025.1, read on the forward strand.
GCGATCAACGACCTGGAATGACGGAACTTTGAAGGAAACAACAGGACTCGACCGCGTTAAGCGTTCAATAGGAAAGGATCGAGGGCCACATGACCGACAAACAGTTTGAGACGAACACGCCCAATCCCATCATCACCCAGGAAGCGCTGGCGCATCTCGGCGACGGCCGGCTGGCCTATGTGAAGGCGATTCGTTCCGAGGATGTCGCGGAAATGTTCCCGCAGGCGCCGCAGATTGCGCCGGGCGTGACCTTGTTCGCTCTGCATGCCGCCGACGGCACGCCGATCATGCTCACCGACACGCGCGAATCGGCCATTGCCAGCGCCTGGAGCAACGAGCTTGAAGCGGTAAGCGTGCACTAGGTTTACCTCGTCCCCGCGCATAGCCGTCCGCAGGACGGCGTCGCTTCGCTCAACTATGCGGGGACCCATAACCACCGTTCTTGAAAATTGAAAAGCGCGGCCAGTCGGCTGCGCTTTTTCAGTTGAGAGGACCGGGCGTATGGGTCCCCGCTTTCGCGGGGACGACAGCGATGTACGGCCTTACGCCGCGCTGCTCGCCGGCGGCATCGCCAGCACCGCATAAAGCGCATCCATATCCCGCGAGTCACGCAGCTTGCGGGCAATGTCCGCGTCGCGCAGCAAACGCGCCACGCGCGCCAACGCCTTGAGATGATCGGCGCCCGCAGCCTCGGGCGCCAGCAGCAGGAAAATGAGATCGACTGGTTGCGAATCGAGCGCCTCGAAATCGATCGGCCGCTCGAGCCGCGCGAACAATCCGAACAGCCGGCCGATCTTCGGCAGCTTGCCGTGCGGAATGGCGACACCATTACCGACCGCGGTGGAGCCAAGCTTCTCGCGCTGAAGCAAAATTTCGAGAATCGCCTTTTCGTTCTGGCCGGTCAGTTCAGCCGCACGCGCGGCAAGTTCGGCAATCGCCTGCTTCTTGCCGTTGACCTTCAGCGCCGGAATGATCGCGTTGGGCGCGACGAGATCGGTGAGCGTCATGGACATGTCCAATGATCGAAAGCGGCGGTGCCGGATTGCATAATGGGTTGCGTGGGGTGTGAATGAGGCGGACCATATGCACGGCGTCCGGCGGCGTCAATGGCCGCAGCGCGGCCAAAAATGCCGTCTTTTAGCGCAGTTCCAGACTTTCCTGCTGGTTTAAGTGCCGCGACGCGCCTGATTGTCCTTGAGCCGGCGCTTGTAGCGGCGCAGCCGCTTTTCGATATGCCCGGCCGCCTGGTCGGCGCTGTCATAGGCGTCCGCCGCCATGCCCTCGGCTTCGAGCGACGCGCCCGAATCGAGATGCAGGACACATTCGGTGCGGAAGCCGAAGCCGTCGCGGCCGACTGTCGCATGTCCGGTGTAACCGCCGCGAAAGTATTTCGATGTCGCTTCTTCGACGCGGTCGATAATGCGTTGCTGTAGTGAAACGCCGATGCTGATATTCTGTCCCGAGACACGTAAAGGCATCCGTCGAGCCTCCTTGTCGGGTGCGAGCCTCTATCCACGGCACCTTCGCCGCGATTTGTTCCGCACCATTTTTCCAGCGGGCTAATCATATCATCTGCGAATCGTTCCCCACGTCAATGCACGAAATTTTCAACGCGGGCCTTGCCAGGAAGAAGATTTAGGCTTCGCTAAAAGAACCGTTCAGACATTGGCCGCCTGCTTTTCACGGCGGCGCTGCACCGACGATGGTATCCGCATCGCCTCGCGGTATTTGGCGACCGTACGGCGCGCGATGTCAATGCCAGCTTCGCGCAACTTGTCGACGATCGTGTCGTCCGACAGCACGTCGGCGGCTGGCTCGGCGTCGATCAATTGACGAATGCGGTGACGCACCGATTCCGCCGAATGCGCATCGCCACCGTCGGCGGCCGCGATCGACGACGTGAAAAAATACTTCAGTTCGAAAATGCCGCGGCTGGTCGCCATGTATTTGTTGGCGGTGACACGCGACACCGTCGACTCATGCATGCCGATGGCGTCGGCCACGGTTTTAAGATTGAGCGGGCGCAGATGCTGCACGCCCTTGACGAAGAAGCCGTCCTGCTGGCGCACGATCTCGCTGGAGACTTTCAGAATCGTTTTGGCGCGCTGGTCGAGCGCACGCACCAGCCATGTCGCGGTTTGCAAACAATCGGCAAGATAGGTCTTGTCCTTGTCGTTGCGCGTCGTTTTCGACACCTGCGCATGATAGCGCTGGCTGATCAGCACTTTCGGCAGCGTGTCGGAATTCAGTTCGACCTGCCATGAGCCGTCCGGCGCGGCGCGCACGAACACATCCGGCACGATCGGCTGCACCAGGGTCGAACCAAAAGCCAAACCCGGCTTCGGATTGAGGTTGCGAATTTCCGCAATCATGTCGGCGAGGTCTTCGTCGTCGACAGCGCACAGGCGGCGCAAAGCGGCAAGATCGCGCTTGGCCAAAAGCGGCAGGCTTTCAACCAGCGCCCGCATCGCCGGATCGAAACGATTGCGCTCTTTAAGCTGCAAAGCGAGACATTCGGTCAGGCTTCGCGCGCAAATGCCGGGCGGATCGAGCGCCTGAAGCACGGCGAGCACTTTTTCGACTTCGGCAAGCGGCGCGCCGAGCTTGTCGGCAACGGACTGCAAATCCCCGACGAGATAGCCGGTTTCGTCCACCATATCGATCAGGTACTGGCCGATCATGCGCTGGACCGGATCGCTGATCGCCAGCGCCATCTGCTCGCTCAGATGGTCGCCCAAGGTGATCTCGGCGGTGACGAAGGCTTCCAGGTTGTAGCCGCCGTCTTCGCCGCCAGTGCCGGAGCCGGACCATTCCGTATAGGCCGGTGGCGGCGTTTCGACTGCGAAAGTCTTTTCACCGCCATCGTCAGGGAAGACATTTTCAAGCTCGGTGCCGAGCCCCTGCTCCATCGACGCGCGATTGGTCTCCATTTCGGCGCCGGCCCAATCGTCGGCGACGCCCGCCTCATGGCTCCCGTCAAAATTATCACCACCTTCGGACTCGAAGGACGCTTCGGGCTCGGGAGCGGTGGTCGGGCCGTCGTCGTCGCCGGCGCGCTCGAGCAGCGGGTTGCGCTCAAGCTCGCCCTCGACATAGGCGGCCAGGTCCAGGCTGGAGAGTTGCAGCAGCTTGATGGCTTGCATCAGCTGCGGCGTCATCACCAGCGCTTGGCTCTGACGGAACTCGAGTCGTTGCGACAACGCCATAGAGGGGTTTCCCGGCGGAAACTGGTCCGATTCTTGCTTGAAATTGTATAGCAGATCTTTGGCGGCCGCGGTATGAGATTCCGCACCGCAGCAATGCACAAATTTTTGGCAACAAAGTCGGCTAGCTAGTTTATAGGCGCTGCCGGCCCGCGAATTCCCGGCGTTTTTAAATTGACGCGTTTTCTTGGCGCGAACCGGCGCCCGCTTCGCTTGAAAACGCTTTAGAGCCGGAATTCCTCGCCGAGATACAGCCGCCGGACGTCCGGGTTGTTCACGATATCCTCAGCGCGGCCCTCCATCAGCACTTCGCCGGAATAAATGATGTAGGCGCGGTCGGTCAGGCCGAGCGTTTCGCGGACGTTATGGTCGGTAATCAGCACGCCGATGCCGCGATTGGTCAGGTGGCGCACCAGCTGCTGAATATCGCCGACGGCGATCGGGTCGATGCCGGCGAACGGCTCGTCGAGCAGCATATAGCTCGGCCGCGTCGCCAAAGCGCGGGCGATTTCGACGCGGCGGCGTTCGCCGCCGGACAGCGCGATGGTCGGCGTCTTGCGCAGGCGGGTGATGTTGAACTCTTCCAGCAGCGCATTGAGGTCGGCCTCGCGGCGACGGCGGTCGGGTTCGACCACTTCGAGAACGGCGCGGATATTGTCCTCGACATTAAGGCCGCGGAAAATCGAGGCCTCCTGCGGCAGATAGCCAATGCCGAGCCGCGCGCGCTGATACATCGGCAGCGCGGTGACATCGTAACCGTCGAGTTCGATTCGGCCGCGATCGGCCGCGATCAGGCCGGTGATCATGTAAAAAACCGTGGTTTTGCCGGCGCCGTTCGGGCCGAGCAACCCCACCGCCTCGCCACGCCGCACATAGAGCGTGACGCCCTTGACCACCTTGCGCGCGCCAAAGCTTTTCTCGATGGCGTGCGCGGCGAGATAATGGCGCGCGGCCTGACGCGTGGCATCGCCGCGCGGCCGAACCGCCGGCTGCTGTTGCGCCGCCGCGCCTGCCGGCGCACGCGCCTGCGGTGCCGGCTGCCCATTGGGCACAAGCGGCGCCTGCGCCGCACGGCGCGCCGGCGGCTGTCTGCGCCGAAACAGCGAAATGATGTTCAACCGGTTACCCCGCGCCGCATTATTGGCGAGCCACTGCTCGACCTTAACTGATTCCCCGGCAATTGCGCGCGCGGACAGAACCGCGCGGCGGCAAGCTCACGATGGTTGACGCGGCGGCTCAATTGAATGGCTTGCCCGGCACCGGGCTGCGCAAGACGCCGCTTTGAGCCGGCGCGCCCGGTTTGGCGGCAGCGTCCGGCGTCTGGCTGCTCGGCAGGAACAGGCCCTGCACGCGACCGGTACCGCCTTTACCGGATTCGACGCGCGACACGCCGGAGGTCAGATCGACCACAAGCTTTTCACCGCGCAGGACGTTCTTGCCTTGCGTCATCATGACATTACCGGTGAGCGTGACGGTGTTGCTCTTCATGTCGAAAATGCCGAGTTCGCCTGTCGCAGTCTGGTCTTTCTGCGTCACCACGACGGCGCCGTGCGCTTCGAGACGCTTGATCTTCTGCTCGCCGCCCGGCCCCGGCTGTGCCGCCGGCATGCTCTTCGTAGCCTTCGCGCCCGTTGCGGATTCGCCGCCTTCGTAAAAAACCACCAAGGTCTTCGAGCGCATACCGGTGTCGCCCTGCTTGACGCGGACATCGCCGCTGAAGGTCGCGATCTTGTCCTTGTCGCGCACTTCCAAAGTCGCGGATTCGATATGCACTGGCTCGTCGCGATTCTGCGAAAAACCCTGCAAGGCGTTCGGTGGGCCCTTGGCCGCGCCCTGCTGCGCGTTCACCGTCGTCGCGGACACCAGCAACGCCGTAGCAATGGCAAACAAAGCACTCGGATTTCGACGCACGCTCATTTCTGACCGATCTTCTCTTTAGGAACGGCAGTGCCGTTGAGCATCAGAACCATGTTCACGCCGCCATGAAACCGCACCAAAGTGCCGGAATCGACGACTTCCAATTTGTTGGCATTGAGAATGCCCTGCAGCATTTCCAGTTCGACCGGCTTGTCGGAAACGACATTGCCCTTGCGCACGTCGATGGTCGCTTCGGACAGCTTGCCGGTGTTGCCATTCGACGACGTCAGCAGAATACTGCCGGCAAGCTTCAACATCTCTTTCTTTGTGTCGTAGACACCGGTGTTGGCCACCATTGTCATGGTGCTCTTGTCTTCCATCTCCATCCTGGCGTTGATGCTGTTCAACTCCACGATGTCCGGCTTGGTGAGGTCCTGCGCCGCGGCCTTGGCGGTGAATTCGTAAGCGCGCTGATCCTTGGTGAAGCCGTTGACGCGCGGTTGCTCCATGGTGATCTTGGTGCCGGAGACGACCAGATCGCTGACGTTGACCGGAAGCGCAGTGAACAGGCGCATCGGATTGAGCCACGTCACCAGCGACAGCACGACCAGTGCGACAACAATGCCGACCGGCAGCCCGACGCGCAGAAAGCGCACCATGCGGCTGTGACGGCGCGCAGCGCGAAACGCCCGCTCGCTGTCGCCCCGGCTCATGTTCCAGTAGGCGCGCACCGCCTCCGGATCGGCTCTGGCTGTAATCACCCGGCTCATGGTGCGAAAACTTCGCGCTCCGTTATCCGACTAAACCCCGCTACCGTCCGGCAACCTGACCTGCGAATATGGCTCCCAAGCGGCAGCCTCATTACAAACGGCATCCAGCCACCAAGGGCCGGACGGTGGGACCTTTAAGTCCGCGTCGCCGAATGTGAGAAAATATCCTCATTGGCCCAGCCGCCGAGGTCGAGCCGCACCCTATCGGGCAGAAAACCAAAGCTGGCCTTGGCGAGATCGGCGCGGCCCTCGCGCGCCAGCATGGCGTTGAGCTTGTCCATCAGCGCATGCAGATGCAGGACGTCGGTGGCGGCGTAGGCGACCTGCGGATCGGTCAAGGTCTCGGCGCCCCAATCGGAAGACTGCTGCTGCTTGGACAGATCGACGCCGATCAGTTCCCGCGCCAGATCCTTGAGGCCGTGGCGGTCGGTATAGGTGCGGGCCAGGCGCGAGGCGATCTTGGTGCAATAAACAGGCGTGGCCATAACGCCAAAAGCCTTGAACAGTACGCCGATGTCGAAACGGCCATAGTGGAAGATTTTGACCTTCGAGGCGTCGGCCAGCAGGCTCTGGATATTCGGCGCGCTGGTCTGTCCGGCGGCGATCTGGACGACGTCGGCGGAGCCGTCACCGGGCGAAAGCTGGACGACGCAGAGCCGGTCGCGGCTGGGATCCAGGCCCATGGTTTCGGTATCGATCGCCACCGCGCCCTTGTAGGCGTTCAGGTTGGGCAAATCGCCGCGATGCAGTCGGACGGTCATTCGGGTTTCCGGGTTGCCGGTTAGTCGCGCGCCACCCGGTCCGACGAGCCGGTTTTCGCCCCGGGAGCCCCGCGATTCGCGATCATACGCGGGAAACTTAATAGATTTGGTGCCCAGGAAAGGACTCGAACCTTCACGACCTTTCGGCCACTGGCACCTGAAGCCAGCGCGTCTACCAATTCCGCCACCTGGGCAAGGTGTTAGAAACAACAGGGGGGTCTAGGTACGGATCGGCCATCGCCTTGTCAATTGAGGGCCTTAGGGAGAGGCCCCTTTGCGACCTTGCCGCCCCGCGCCGACGCTCTATAAAGGCCTGCATACCGAATCCGCTGGCCTTTACGCCCCAAAACACCAGTTTGCGAAGCGAGCGCGGAAAATGACCGCCAGATCCAATGTCGATACCCTCGTCACCGTGTACGGCGGCTCGGGCTTTCTCGGCCGCCATGTCGTGCGGGCTTTGGCCAAGCGCGATTACCGCATCCGGGTTGCCGTGCGGCGGCCCGATCTGGCCTTTCATTTGCAGCCGCTCGGCCGTGTCGGCCAGATCCATGCGGTGCAGGCCAATTTGCGCGACGCCCAATCGGTTGAGGCCGCCGCCCGCGGCGCCCACGTCCTGATCAACCTCACCGGCATCCTCAAAGAGAGCGGCCGCCAGCGCTTCGAGTCGATCCACAGCTTCGGCGCCGAACAGGTCGCGCTCGCCGCCAGCGTCCACGGTGCCGGCATGGTGCATGTCTCGGCCATCGGCGCCGACGAGAACTCGCCGGCCGCCTACGCCCGCTCCAAGGCGGTCGCCGAACGGCTGGTGCTGGCGGCGCAGCCGCAGGCCGTCATCATGCGGCCGTCGATCCTGTTCGGGCCGGAAGACGATTTCTTCAACCGTTTCGCCGCGCTGGCGCGGATGTCGCCGGTCCTGCCGCTGATCGGCGGCGGCCACACGAAATTCCAGCCGGCCTTTGTCGGCGACGTCGCCCGGGCGATCGCCAACGCGGTCGACGGCAAATTGCGCGCCGGCACGATCTACGAACTCGGCGGCCCGGACGTGCGCACGTTCAAGGAGCTGATGGAATACATCCTCGCCACCATCGAACGAAAGCGCCTGCTGGTACCGCTGCCGTTCTTCGCCGCGAAGTTCAAGGCGGCCTTCCTGCAATTCGCGCCGGCGCCTTTGACGCTGACGCCCGGCCAGGTCGACATGCTGCGCACCGACAACATCGTCTCCGACGCTGCGATTGCCGACAAGCGAACCTTCGCCGGCATCGGCATCGAGCCGGAGCCGATCGAGGCCATCGTGCCGTCCTACCTCTGGCGCTTCCGCAAGGCCGGCCAGTTCAGGAACAGCGTCGCTTAAACGGACGATCTCTGAAAAGCCGGAAGCATATCCGGCGCGGATCGTTCGGAAACGAAAGTTTGGGGAGATTGAATGCCGGTCATCACCAATGTCGAAGACCTTCGCCAGCTGGCGAAGCGCAAGGTCCCCAAGGCGATCTTCGAATATATCGACCACGGCTCCTACGATCAGCTCACCCTCAAGGCCAACCGCAACGATCTCGATGCGGTGCGCTTTCGCCAGCGGGTTTTGATCGACGCCGATAATCGCTCGCTCGCCACCACGATGCTGGGCGAAAAAGTATCGATGCCGATCGCCATCGCGCCGACCGGGCTGACGGGGCTGATGCACGGCAACGGCGAAATGCTGGCGGCCAAGGCGGCGGAAGCCGCCGGCATCCGCTTTACATTGTCGACCATGTCGATCTGCTCGATCGAAGACATCCGCGAAGTGACCAAGTCGCCATTCTGGTTTCAGCTTTATGTCTTCAAGGATCGCGGCTTCAGCGAGGAAGTCATCGAGCGCGCCAAGGCGGCCGGCTGTTCGGCTTTATTTCTGACCGTCGATCTGCCGATGCGCGGCCAGCGTCATTGCGACCTCAAGAACGGATTGCAGGTGCCGCCGCGGCTGACGGCGCGCAACGCCTTTGACATCATGACCAAGCCGTCCTGGCTCGCCGGCGTGCTGATGGGCAAGCGCAAATCTTTCGGCAACGTCGATCATTATCTCAAGAACAAGGGCGGCATCTGGGCCGCCGGCCGCTGGGGCGGCGACAATTTCGACAAGTCATTGTCGTGGGAAGACGTCAACTGGATCCGCAAATTGTGGCCCGGCAAGCTGGTCATCAAGGGCATTCTCGATCCGGAAGACGCCAAGCGCGCCGCCGACATGGGGGCCGAGGCCATCGTGGTGTCGAACCATGGCGGCCGCCAGCTCGATGGCGTACCCGGCACCATCACCGCGCTGCCGCGCATTGCCGACGCCGTGCGCGACCGCATGGAAGTGCTGTTCGACGGCGGCATCCGCTCCGGTCTGGATGTGCTTAAAGCGCTGGCGCTCGGCGCGCATGGCTGCCTGATCGGCCGCGCCTATCTCTACGGCCTCGCCGCGATGGGCGAAGCCGGCGTCGCCAAGACACTCAGCCTGATGGCCGAGGAATTGCGCATTGGCATGTCGCTGACCGGCGTGCGCGATGTCGCCGACGTCAGCCGCGACATCCTGTTCGACAATTACGACGACCCGCGGCGGAATATTTAAAAGAAATACAGCGCGAAAATGCCGACGGTGCCGAGAATGATGCGCCACCAGGCAAACAGCGCGAAGGAATGCCGCTGCACATAGCGCAGCAAGGCCTTGACCGCGATCGTGCCGAAGATGAACGCAAAGACAAAGCCGACGGCAATGGCGCCGACATGGTCGGCAGTCAATTCGGAACGGCTCTTGTACACTTCATAGGCAAAAGCGCCGACCATGGTCGGCATCGCCAGCCAGAACGAAAATTCCGCCGCGGCCTTTCGATCGGCGCCGAACAGCATGGCGCCGACAATCGTCGAACCCGAGCGCGACACGCCGGGAATCATGGCCAGGCATTGGATGACGCCAATGCCGAAATACATCGGCAGGCTGAACGATGTGGCGTCGTGATGCCGCGCCTTGAGGCTGAGGCGATCGACCCACAGCAGCACGAAGCCGCCGAGGATCAGCGTCACGCAGACAATGCGCACGTCGAACAGATAGGCTTTGATGTAGCTGCCGGCCAACGCGCCGATCACTGCCGCCGGCAGAAAGGCGAGCAGAATGCCGATGACGAAACGCGCCGCCTGCCATTGCACGAACATGGTGCGCGCCAAAGTCCACAGCCGGCCGAAATAGATCGTCAGCAGCGCCATGATGGCGCCGAGCTGGATGAGAATGGCGAAGGACTTGCTGAAGGCGTCGTCGCCCCAGCCGAGAACATGCTGCATGAGAAGCAGATGGCCGGTGGAGGAGACCGGCAGAAATTCGGTCAGGCCCTCGACCATGCCGAGCACGGCGGCCTTGATCAGGTCGATATGGCTGGCGATAAATTCGGCGACGGCCGCCGGCAGGAATGACATGGAAAGGACTCCGGAGGGATGCGCGCGCTCTTGGAGTTATGCGAATCGTGCGGCGTTTCGCATTTGGCTTACCACCCCGGTCCGGGCCATGGGAATAACGCGGGCGCCACAATTTGCGCCGGCGCGAATTTGATCTAACTCCTGTGTTTGTATAGTGCAGTCACCGATTCCCTTTTCAGGCACACCTTTACGTCCCGGTTATTCATGCTGACGCTGCTGCAACATCCGCTCTGCCCGCTGTCGCGCTATGTGCGGTTGATGCTCAATGAATACGGCATCGAACTGCGGCTGGTCGAGGAGCGGTTCTGGGAACGGCGGCCGGACTTCCTCAGCATCAATCCGGCCGGCTCCATTCCGGTGCTGATCGCCGACGGCGAGCCGCCGGTGCCGGGCGCGACAATCATCGCCGAATATATCCAGGAGACCCGGCCGGCCGCCGACAATGCCGGCTGGTTGATGCCGGGCACGCCCAGCCAGCGCGTCGAAATCCGCCGGCTGGCGAGCTGGTTCAACGACAAGTTCCACAGCGAGGTCAGCGGGCCGCTGGTTACCGAACGGGTGTTCAAGCGCCATATGACGCTCGAGCAGGGTGGCGGACCACCCGACACCGGCGCCTTGCGCGCGGCGCGCAAGAATATCCGCTATCATCTGGCCTATATTGGCTGGCTGGTGCGCACGCGCGACTGGCTGGCCGGCGAGCGGCTGAGCCTGGCGGATCTGGCCGCGGCCGCGCATTTGTCGGCCGTCGATTATCTGGGCGATGTACCGTGGAACGAAGACGAGGCAGCGAAGAATTGGTACGCGCGGGTGAAGTCGCGCCCGGCGTTCCGTCCGCTGCTGGCGGACACGCTGGCGGGAATTCCGCCGGCGAAGCATTACGCCGACCTGGACTTTTGAACCCGGCTTCAGACCTCAAGTCTCGATTGATCGAGCAGGCGCGCTTGCGCGGCTTCGATGCTGTCGGCATCGCGCGGCCGGAAGCGGTGCCGGAGGCTAAAGCGCGGCTCGACCAATTCATCGCCGACGGCGCGCATGGCGACATGGTGTGGATGGCGACCACCGCCGAGCGGCGCGGCTCGCCTTTGACGCTTTGGCCGGATGTGCGCTCGGTGATCATGCTCGGCATGAATTACGGGCCGGACGAAGACCCGCTCACAATTTTACAGGAACGTACGCGCGCGGCGATTTCGGTTTACGCCAAGGGCGACGACTATCACGACCTCATCAAGTCACGGTTGAAAGAAATCGCGCGCTGGCTGGTGGCGAATGCCGGCGGCGACGTGAAGGTGTTTGTCGATACCGCGGCGGTGATGGAAAAGCCTTTGGCAGCAAAAGCGGGCTTAGGCTGGCAGGGCAAGCACACCAATGTCGTGTCGCGCGATTTCGGCTCGTGGCTTTTTCTCGGCGCCATTTTCACGACGCTTGAATTGCCGGTCGATGACACGGCGGCAGACAGTTGCGGCTCTTGCCGCGCCTGTCTCGATGCCTGCCCGACCGCGGCATTTCCCGCGCCCTATCGTCTCGATGCGCGGCGCTGCATTTCGTATCTGACTATCGAGCACAAAGGCCCGATCCCGCGCGACCTGCGGCCGCTGATGGGCAATCGCATTTACGGCTGCGACGACTGCCTCGCTGTCTGCCCGTGGAATAAATTTGCCGAACAGGGCCGCGAGGCCAAGCTCGCCGCGCGCGATGTGTTGCGCGCGCCGACGCTTGCCGAACTATCGCGGCTCGATGACGCGCAATTTCGTTTGATGTTTTCCAAAACATCGATCAAGCGTACCGGCCGCGACCGCTTCATCCGCAATGTGCTCAATGCCATCGGCAATTCCGGCGACGTGACATTGGTGCCGGAAGCGGAGCGGCTGCTCGACGACGCCTCGCCTCTGGTGCGCGGCGCCGCGGTGTGGGCGTTGTCGCGGTTGATGACGCGTGACGAACTTAAAACTTTAAATCGCACCGATGATGACGTTAGCGTTCTGGAAGAATGGGTGACGGCCCTTTCTTCACCTCTCCCATAGGGAGAGGTCGGCACACGAAGTGTGCCGGGTGAGGGGTTATGGACTCAAATTGAGTCACTTGCCCCCTCACCCCAACCCTCTCCCCCAAGGGGAGAGGGAGCGCGCAGAGTTCGCCGCAACAACCAACATCAACTAGAATTCTCCCACCGCGCTCAACAGCCGCTCAATATCCTCCGGCCGCGACAGGCGATGATCGCCGTCCTTGATCAAGGTCAGCACCACATCGTCGCGCGAGAATCGCGATACCAAATCGACCGCGTGCCGCCACGGCACGTCTTCGTCCTTGACGCTCTGCAAAATATGCACCGGGCAGCCCGGTTCGATCAGCCCGCCCATCATGAGATGGTTGCGGCCTTCCTCGATCAGTTGCTTCGTGATCGGATAACCTTCCGGCGAATACTCCGACGGCCGCGTCCAAAAACCCTTGCTCTCGATCTCACTCTTGATCGCCGGGGAGAACGACTTCCACATCAGTTCCTCGGTGAAGTCGACCGCCGGCGCGATCAGCACCATGCCGGCTAATGGCGCGACGTCTTTCATCGCCGCGAGCCGCCGCGCCAACAACAGCGCCAGCCAGCCGCCCATCGACGAGCCGATCAGCACCTGCGGGCCTGAGCAAAACCGTGTGTAAACCGCGACGCATTCGTCCAGCCAGCGACCGATGGTGCCGTCCTTGAAGTCGCCACCGGATTCGCCATGGCCGGAATAATCGAACCGCAGGCAGGCGCGGCCGTGTTCCTCGGCCCAGGCATCCAGCGCCAGAGCCTTTTGGCCTACCATGTCGGACTTGAACCCGCCGAGCCAGACCAGCCCCGGACTTCTATCGTTCCCCTTGCTCTCGCGCGCGCGCACGGCAATTGTCCGCGAAGGCTTCGGCGATTCGACAATCAGGCTTGTCAGGCGAGCTTCGCTCATGACCGGTTCGGCCCCATCAGGATCAGGCAGCATTTCGATATTCTCTTCTCGCCCCTCTTCTCGCCTTTTGGCGCCTTGCAGCGCAAGTGGGGACCCGCGGTGGTAATCTCCGCCCGGCCCAAGACGCGCTCACTTGCCGGCGCCACCATCCTGCAACTGGTGCCGGCGCTGCGCGACGACCCCGCCGGCCATGCCGCCATCGATATCGCGATGACGCTGCTGCAATCCGGCGCCCGGGCCCTTGTCGCCGGCGGCGACGGTCCGCTGGTCGGCGAACTGCGCGCCTTCGGCGGCGAATGGCTGCCGATGACAACCGACACGATCAATCCGCTGCGCATCGCCGGCAATGCCCGGCAGTTGCAGAAGCTGATCGCCGGCGAGCGCATCGACATCGTGCATGCGCAAAGCGCCGCTGCGGCATGGAGCGCCATTTCGGCAACCGACAAGATGCCGGTTTTTCTGGTGACGTCGTTTCCCGACCGGCTGGCGCCGGATTCATGGCCGAGAGTCATGTTTCAGGGATCGCTGGCGCGCGGCGACAGGATGATCGCGCCGTCGAGCTACATGTCGCGCGCCATGATCGAACGCTACAACATCGCGCCGGACAAAATAACCGTTGTCCCGCGCGCGCTCGACACCGCCAAATTCAATCCGGCCGCGGTCAATGTCGAGCGCGTCGCCGCGCTGCGCCGCGCCTGGGGCTTGCTGCCGCAAATGCGCGTCGTGCTGGTGCCGGGCCGCATCGCGCCGTGGAACGGGCAAATGAGCATGATCGACGCGGCCAAGCTCATGGTCAGCACCGGCGATCGCAACATCGCCTTCGTCTTTGTCGGCGAAGATCGCGGCGAAATCCGCTACCGCAGCGCCCTCAAGCGGCGTGCCCGCGATCTCGGCATCGACACCTTGATCCGGCTGGTCGGGCACCATGCCGACATGCCGACCGCTTTGGCCGCCGCCGACGTTGTCGTTATTCCGTCGATCGAACCGCCATTATCGGGCCGCGCCGCCGCCGAAGCGCAGGCCCTGGGCCGCCCCGTGGTAACGACTTCGGTCGGCGCGCTGCCGGAAAATCTTTTATGCCCGCCGCGCATGCGCGATGAGTTGCGCACCGGCTGGCTAGTGCGGCCCGGCAATGTCGGCGAACTGGCGCAGGCAACCACTGCGGCGCTTGCGCTTTCGGTGACGGCGCATGAAGCACTCGGCGCCCGCGCCCGCCAATTCGCCGAATTCATGTTTTCGCCGCAAAACGTTGCTCAAGCCATTCGTGGCGTCTACACTTCGCTCCTGGCTCGCGACCTCTAAGGCACCAAGCATTGCGTGATCCTGCGTCGCTTACTCCCCTCACCGTGATGATCGTCGTGCCGACGCTCGATGTCGGCGCTGCCGAAATCGGCGCCGTCGAACTGGTGCGCATTCTGCGTGGCGCGGGTCATCGCGCCATTGTCGTGGCCCGCGCCGGCCGCTTGCTCGCCGACATCACCGCCGCCGGTGCCGAATTCGTCGCGCTCGATGTCGCCAGCAAGAATCCGTTTGTCATGATGCGCAACGCCGTGACGTTGATTGGTTTGGCGCGCGAGCGCCGTTGCGACGTCATTCACGCGCTCGGCCGCGCCGGCGCCTGGAGCGCGTGTGCCGCGGCGCGGATGCGCGGCATCCCCTTCGTCACCAGCTGGTACAAGGGCTTCCGCGAGCAGAATTTTCTCAAACGCGTCTATAACAGCGTGATGGCGCGCGGCGACCGCGTCGTCGCCGGTTGCGAGCAGATCGCGCAACTGGTCAACGACCGCTACGGCACGCCGTGGGACAAGATCGCCGTCGTGCCGTGCAGCATCGACTTCGACCATTTCGATCCGGCCAAAGTCACGCCCGAGCGCATCGCCGCCATCCGCAACAGCTGGGGCGTCAATGACGATACAAAAGTCATCATGGTGACCGGCCGCATCCTGCGCCGCAAAGGCCATCACGTCGCGGTGCGCGCGATGCAGCGGCTGAAGGATTTCGGCCGGACCAATTTTCTCTGCGTCTTTGTCGGCGAAGACCACGGCCACACCAATTACACCGGGCAGCTCTGGGACCTGGTGCTGGCGACCGGCACCATGGACGTCATCCGCATGGCCGCGCCGGTGCGCGACATGCCGGCGGCCTATTGCGCCGCCGCGGCGGTGGTGTCGGCGGCGGTGCAGCCGGAAGGCGTGCAGCGCGCGATGCTCGAGGCGCAGGCGATGGCGCGGCCGGTCGTCGTGTCCGATCTCGGCGCCGGTCCCGATGTCGTCCTGACCGCGCCGGGGGTGCCGGAAAGCCGCATCACCGGACTTCGCTTTCATTCCGGGGACGACCGGGCGCTGGCGGCCGCCTTGCTGCAATTATTTTCAATGCCGCCGCTGGCAGTCGGGGCCATGGGCAGCCGGGGCCGCGACTGGGTGCTCGGACATTTCGACGCAACGATCGGCGCCGGGCAGATGCTGCGGCTTTATGCCGACGTCACCGGGCCGGCCTATGCGGCGGTTCCGGCACTGGCGGCCGGTAAAATCGATCCCATTTGAACCTTTCTTATCGCCATCAAGGCCGTTCGCAATGGCGATGCGACGTGTTATAAGATGCCCTATCGCAACAGCATGAGGAGAGACTAGCCATTCGTCGTCCGCAAAAATCCGCGCTGCCTGCCGAAAAAGGTGGCCCGCGCATCAACGAGGAGATCCGCTCCCGCGAGGTTCAGCTGATCGATGCCACCGGTGACAACAAAGGTGTTGTCCTGACCGAAGCCGCCATTGGGCTTGCCCAGGCGGCCGGGCTTGATCTGGTCGAGATCGCCCCCAATTCGGTTCCGCCGGTCGCCAAAATCCTGGATTACGGCAAATACAAATTCCAGGCGCAGAAAAAAGCGGCGGAAGCCCGCAAGAAACAGAAGGTCGTCGAGATCAAGGAGATCAAGCTCCGGCCGATGATCGACGATCACGACTACCAGGTGAAGATGCGCTCCATGGAGCGGTTCTTCGAGGAAGGCGACAAGGTCAAGATCACCTTGCGTTTCCGCGGCCGCGAAATGGCCCATCAGGAGCTTGGCTACAAGCTGCTCCAGCGCGTCAAGGAAGACACCGACAAGATCTCGAAGGTCGAGTCGGAGCCGCGCTTCGAGGGCCGCCAGATGGTCATGCTGCTGGCGCCGCGCTGATCGTTTCGGCCAAATTCATCGATAACCTGCCCGCGCGCCGGTAATTCCGGCGCGCGTTGCGTTTCAGCGCCGCTCGGCTTCCCAGCGGCCGGCACATTCGCCGGCGCCACCGGCGCCGCGCCAGGTTCCGGCGCCGCTGGTCCCGCTCAGGCGGCCGGTGCCGTCGGCACCCTGCTCGCCGAGACGGATATTGACCTTGACCGCACCGTTCGGTGCCACCGTGCCGTTAAAGTTGATCGAGCCTTCGCCCTGGTAGCGCACCTGGCCGTTCGCCACCCCGACGCTGTAGCGGTAGGCCTTATCGCAGTTGCCCTTTTCGGTGATGACCAGCACCGACCAATTGCCGTCATGGGCGGCCGCGAGCGCAGCCGGCATCGCGCCAGCGCCGGCAATCGCGGTCCAGGCAAGCGTCATTGCTCCAACCGCCAGATTCAAAACGCGCAAGGATCGCTCCTTTAAAATTCAAACAGCAGGCGATTGCCTATAGCACCGTTTTCAGGAGGAGCACGGCGCACGATACCGAGGCCTTAACGCCCCATGCCGCACGCGGTTTCATCGCGGTGTCGCGATTTGACGCCTCGCCGGCCCGCCGGGCGGGATGAGACCAACCTGCCGCGCGGATTTGCGCACGGCCTGCCCATAACTGCCGAGCACATTGGCGCCAACCAACCACAGTTTGTTGGCGCCGCTCACCACGGTCACGAGCCCCTGAATCGGCCGCCGCGCGACTTCCTCGGCTGGCCGCGAAACGAACAGTTCGGAATGATAGAGTCCTTCGGTCTCGTGGCCGTCGGTATCAAGACCGCGCATTTCCACGGCACGAATCGCCTTTTCCATCTCGCCGCGATCGGCGAAACGGCGCTGCACGAAGGTGGCGCCTTCGTAGCGCTCGGTGACGAGGCCTTGCCCGTCGAGCGTCGCGGCAATGTCGTCGAAGGGAAACATGCGCAGCACGAAATTGGCGGCCCAAGGCGCGCGGCCATTGCGGGCGACCTGGGCGATCCGCCGGAAGGTCTTGGCGGTGACGTAGCCGACGCAGCCGGTCGAAACGATGATATCGACGCCGGACAGGATCTCGGCTTCTTCCGCCGTCGGGTCACGGCTTTCCAGATCGATGGCGAGACCATGGTCGAGGATGCCGCAATCCTGCGCGTAGCGAACGGCGTTTTTTGACACATCGAGGCCGATCACCTTGACGCCGGGAACTTTCGGCCAGGCCTGATAGAAATGCCGATCGAGGTCGAGAACTTCCGCACTGGTCAGGGATTGCATCGACGGCGCCGTGTAGCGCTGGCGCAGCGCCTCATAGTCGACAGCGTATTTCATCAACGCGCCATTGATCGCATAGGAACAACCGACATCAAGCACGGTGACCGGCTGATCTTGCCGTTCCTGGCGTGCCTTGATGAGCTGACTGAAAATGGGCTGCGCGAGATGAGGTATAATATAATCGAGCTGACCAAGGTATTTGAAGTAATTACGCGGGTCATTCGAAGTATAAAGATCGGTGAAATTGGTCTTTGCTTCGTTTATATCAGCAAAATTCGATGAAATATTCATGGGTATTGTGCCTCTTTTTCTGATGACGACAGCGCCTCGCATCCAAGTTCGGGGGAGTTGCCATATTATACAATATTACATAGAGGGTCGCAACCCGCGAAGACTGTCAAATGTCCAAAAATTCGGCCCGACATCCAGGCAAATGAGCGGTTTAGCCAGCCGGAATCCCGAAAGCGGCCATCGCCTTAAGCGACTCCCTCTGTTGTCAATTGCGGCGGCGTCTGGCATACACCGCGCTCTCGCCGACCGGCCGTTAGGGCTGCCGTGGCGGCGATACCCGCTCATACCGAGCACCAGCCTGAGGCATGTTGGCCTTGGGCTGAATTTTGGCTGTGGTTCCACCACGGTCTATGGAGAGCAAAATGCCCAAGCTGAAGACCAAGTCAGGCGCTAAAAAGCGCTTCAAGATTACCGCGTCCGGCAAGGTGAAATACCAGCAGGCCGGCAAGCGTCACGGAATGATCAAGCGCACCACCAAGCAGATCCGCGAACATCGCGGCACCGCGGTGCTGTTCAAGACCGATGGCGACAACGTCAAGAAGTACTGGATGCCGAACGGCTAGTCCGGACTTCGATGCTGTCGACCCCGATCATCATTTCAACGTTTGCCTGACTGAAGGAGCACACACATGTCCCGCGTTAAACGTGGCGTTACCGCCCACGCCAAGCACAAGAAAGTCTACAAGGCCGCCAAGGGCTTTTATGGCCGCCGCAAGAACACCATCCGCGTCGCCAAGCAGGCGGTCGAAAAGGCCGGCCAGTACGCTTTCCGCGACCGCAAGCGCAAGAAGCGCACGTTCCGCGCTTTGTGGATCCAGCGCCTGAACGCCGCCGTGCGTCCGTTCGGCCTGAACTACTCGCGCTTCATCGACGGCCTCACCAAGTCGGGTCTCAACCTCGACCGCAAGGTTCTGTCCGACATCGCGATCAACGAGCCGGCGGCCTTTGCGGCCATCGTCGAGAAGGTCAAGGCCACGATACCGGCTCCGGCCGAAACGCCGCGCGCCACGGCGTAAGCACTTTACCCTCCCCTGCAGGGGGAGGGTCGCTTGCCTGAGCGTTAGCGAAGGCAAGCGGGGTGGGGTGAACTTCACCTCGCAAAAGATTCACCCCCACCCGATCGCGCTTTCGCGCGATCGACCTCCCCCCTCCAGGGGGAGGTGGGAGTAAAATAATGTCCGACATCGCCAAGCTTGAAACCGAACTGATGGCCGCCGTGACGTCCGCCAAGGACGAAGCGGCACTCGAAGCCGTGCGCGTCGGTGCATTGGGTAAAAGCGGTTCGGTGTCGGCACTGTTGAAGACGCTCGGCTCGATGACGCCGGACGAGCGCAAGGCGCAAGGCCCGGCGATCAACGGCCTCAAGGAACGCATCACCGGCGCGATCGTAACCGCCAAGGAAGCACTCGGCATGGCCGCGCTCGACGCGCGCCTCGCCTCCGAGACCGTTGATGTCACGTTGCCGACGCGCGAGACGCCGGCCGAACTTGGCCGCGTCCATCCGATCAGCCAGGTCATCGATGAGCTGACCGCGATCTTCGCCGACATGGGTTTCGCCGTCGCCGAAGGTCCGGATATCGAGACCGACGACTACAACTTCACCAAACTGAATTTCCCGGAAGGCCATCCGGCGCGGGAAATGCACGACACCTTCTATTTCCCGCCGAAGCCGGACGGCTCGCGCCTGCTGCTGCGCACCCATACGTCACCGGTGCAGGTGCGCACCATGCTGACGCAGAAGCCGCCGATCCGCGTCATCATTCCCGGCCGCACCTATCGCTCCGATTCGGATCAAACCCACACGCCGATGTTCCACCAGGTCGAAGGCCTGGTGATCGACAAGACATCGCATATGGGTCACCTGAAATGGATCCTCGAGGAATTCTGCAAGGCGTTCTTCGAAGTCGACAGCGTCAAGATGCGCTTCCGCCCGTCGTTCTTTCCGTTCACCGAGCCGTCGATGGAAGTCGACATCCAGTGCCGCCGCGACAAAGGCGAAATCCGCTTCGGCGAAGGCAATGACTGGCTGGAAATTCTCGGCTGCGGCATGGTGCATCCGAATGTGCTGCGCAATTGCGGCCTCGATCCGGACGAGTACCAGGGCTTCGCCTGGGGCATGGGCATCGACCGCATTGCCATGTTGAAATACGGCATCAACGATCTGCGCGCCTTCTTCGAGGCCGACGTGCGCTGGCTGTCGCATTACGGCTTCCGCCCGCTCGACTTCCCGACTTTGGCCGGGGGGCTGAGCCCGTGAAATTCACCCTGTCCTGGCTGAAAGAGCATTTTGACACGGTCGCCACGCTCGACGAGATCGTCGAGAAGTTGACCATGATCGGACTCGAGGTCGAGCGCGTCGAGGACAAGGCCAAGGAATTCGAGGCCTTCAAGGTCGCGCAGATCATCACCGCCGAGCAGCATCCGAACGCGGATCGCTTGCGCGTCTGCACCGTCGACAACGGCAGCGGCACGCCGTTGCAGATCGTCTGCGGCGCGCCGAATGCGCGCGCGGGCTTAAAGACCGTTCTCGGCCTGCCGGGCACCTATATCCCGGCGAAAAACATCACGCTCGCCGTCGGCAAGATTCGCGGCGTCGAGAGCCAGGGCATGATGATCTCCGGCGCCGAGATCGGCTTCAACGCCGACCACGACGGCATCATCGAACTGCCGGAAGACGCGCCGATCGGCAAGCCCTTCGCCGAAGTGCTCGGCCTCAACGAGCCGGTGATCGAAATCAATCTGACGCCGAACCGTTCCGACTGCACGAGCGTCAACGGCATTGCCCGCGACCTCGGCGCGACGCTGCTCGGCGACTACAAGGAAAACGCGCCGAAGCGCGTGCCCGGCACGTTCCCCTGCCCGGTGAATGTCACGCTCGATTTCGGCGCAACGCATCCGCTTTGCCCGGCCTTCGGCCTGCGCCTGGTGCGCGGCGTCAAGAACGGCCCGTCGCCGGACTGGCTGCAAAAGCGCCTGACGGCGATCGGACTTCGTCCGATCAACGCGCTGGTCGATATCACCAATTACATCACCTTCGACCGCGGCCGTCCGCTGCATGTGTTCGACGCCAAGAAGGTCAAAGGCCATCTCACCGTGCGCCGCGCCGTCAATGGCGAGACGTTGCTGGCGCTCGACGGCAAGACCTACACGCTGGACGCCGCGATGTGCGTCATCGCCGATGAGAAGGGCGTCGAATCGCTCGCCGGCATCATGGGCGGCGAGGAATCCGGCTGCGACGAGACCACCACCGACGTGCTGATCGAATCGGCTTTGTGGGACGAAGTCAACATCGCGCAGACCGGCCGCAAGCTCGGCATCAACACCGACGCGCGCTACCGCTTCGAGCGCGGCGTCGATCCGCATTTCATGCTGCCGGGTCTCGAATTGGCGACGAAAATGGTGATGGATTTCTGCGGCGGCGAGCCGTCCGAAGTCGTCGTCGCCGGCGATCCGGTGGCAAAGGATATCGTCATCGACTATCCGGTCAGCGAACTGCCGCGTCTTGCCGGCATCAAGCTGTCGCCGGCCGAAATCCGGCGTACGTTAGAGCGTCTCGGCTTCTTTGTCGCCGGCCATGGCGACCGCCTCAAGATCGCGGTGCCTTCATGGCGTCCGGACGTGCATGCCCGCGCCGATATCGTCGAAGAGCTGGTGCGCATCGTCGGCGTCGACGCCATCCCCTCGACGCCGTTCCCGCGCAGCGCCGATGCCCGCAAGGCCGTGCTGACGCCGATTCAAGTTCGCACCCGTAAGGCCAAGCGCGCACTTGCCGTGCGCGGCCTGACCGAAGCGGTGACATGGTCGTTCGTGTCGAAGCGCGAGGCCGAGCTGTTCGGCGGCGGCAGCGCCGCCCTCGCGCTCGCCAACCCGATCGCGGCCGAATTGTCCGACATGCGGCCGAGCCTGCTCGCCGGTCTGATCACTTCGGCGCAGCGCAATGCCGATCGCGGCACCGCCGATGTCGCATTGTTCGAGGTCGGCCAGATTTTCAAAGGCGACCGGCCGGAAGACCAGTTCATCGCCGCCAGCGGCGTGCGCCGCGCTTTGGCCACGGCCTCCGGCATTGGCCGGCATTGGTCGGGCAAACCGCTTCCAGTCGATGTGTTCGACGCCAAGGCCGACGCCTTCGCGGTGCTGGCTGCGGCCGGCGCGCCGATGCAGGCGCTGCAAGTGGTGCCCGGCGGACCGGCCTCGTTTCATCCGGGACGTTCCGGCACCATCCAGATCGGACCGCAGAACATCATCGGCCATTTCGGCGAACTGCATCCGCGCATTCTCACCGCTCTGAAGGCCGACGGCCCCGTGGTCGCTTTCGAAGTGATCCTCGACAACATCCCGGCCGCCAAGGCCAAGGCCACGCGCGCCAAGCCGTTGCTCGAGCTGTCGCCGTTCCAGCCGGTCGAGCGCGACTTTGCCTTCGTCGTCGAGAGCAAAGTCAGGGCCTTCGACATCGCGCGGGCGGCGCAGAATGTCGACAAGAAGCTGATCGTCAACGTCACCGTGTTCGACGTCTATGAAGGCACCGGCATCGAACCGGGCAAGAAGTCGGTCGCCATCGCAGTCACCATGCAGCCGCGCGACAAGACCATGACCGACCAGGAAATCGACGCCCTCGGGCAAAAGATCGTCGCCGACGTCGGCAAGCGCACCGGCGGCGTGCTGCGGGGCTAATATCGGTGCTGTCATGCCCGCGAAAGCGGGCATCCAGTAATCACTGAACGCTCTTGGGTTACTGGGTCCCCGCCTTCGCGGGGACGACAACTAATTTGCGGGCACCAAATCCGCATACGCATACCCATCGCGCTCGACGCGCTCGCCAACCGTGACCGCGACACGCCCCTGCATCATCGGCCCGGCGGCGGCGAAAGTGTGAAACTCGCCATTCTCGCCGCACGGATCGACGCCGGCGGGGAGATCGGCCAACAATTCATGATCGAAGCGCCGCCCGGCAAACGAGGCCGGCAGCTTCTTCAGATCGACAGTGGCGAGGTAGGCCTCGACGCCACCATCGATCATCGCCCGCGCCAGCGCATCGGTCGGAAAATCCCACACCGGAAACACCGGCGTCACGCCGACCGGCTTGAGCTTCTCTTCGCGATAGGCGCGAATGTCGCGCAGGAACAGATCGCCGAAGATGACATGCGACACGCCGGCGGCAATGGCGCCGGCCATCGCTGCGGCCATGCGCTCTTCGTAGATGTCGTTGGTGCACGGATAGGGAATACGCACAATCGTCGCCGGCAGGCCCGCGGCCGCAAGCTGCGCCTTGAGCAATTCCTCGCGCACGCCGTGAATGCTGACGCGGCCAAACGTTTCAGTCACGGTCGTCAGCGCGCCGACGATGTCATAATCGCCCGCCAGCCGCGCCAAATGCAACGCCCAGGCCGAGTCCTTGCCGCTCGACCAGGCGATCAAAGCCTTCGGCCGCGCGCTTTCACCATTTGTCATCCAGACACCCCGCTCGACCGCAACATGGTATCCGAAAGCTTTCCATTCAGCAGCATTCGCGGTTGCGAATCCATGCGCCGCAACGGTTTCCGTGGCTAACGATGTGTGAATCGATACCGCCGCGAATGAACCAATTTGCAATGAGTCCTGCCTAAATTGAACGCAACAAGCACACGGAAGAAAAATCCGCGGCGGGGGATGCAAGCGTCGGCTTGAGCGCCAGTATGGCGCGATAAGGACGGGATATGAGTTTCGTAGCGGACAGAGTCGGGCGCATTCTCGCCCGCTATCTGGAAAAACCGGCGCAGGGCTACGAGCCCTTCACGCCGACCGATCCAACCATTTTGCTTGAAACGCTGAAGCCCGGCGATGTCATCCTCGTCGAAGGCAACAACCACATTTCCGGCGTCATCAAATATCTGACGCAATCGACCTGGTCGCATGCCGCGCTCTATGTCGGGCCGATCGGCGACCGCTGCACCGCGGACGGCGAACCTCTGGTGCTGGTCGAAGCCAATATCGGCGAAGGCGTCGTCGCCGCGCCTTTGTCGAAATACGCGCGCTTCCACACCCGCATTTGCCGTCCCACCCGGCTGACCGATGAGGACCGCGCCCGCGTCTGCACTTATGCGTCCGAGCGCATCGGTTTCGACTATGACCTGAAAAACATCATCGACCTGATGCGCTATCTGTTGCCGCTACCGATCCCGCAACGCTGGCGCCGGCGCATGATGGCGCTCGGCTCTGGACACCCAACTCGCATTATCTGTTCGGCGCTGATCGCGCAGGCCTTCGAATATGTGCGCTATCCGATCCTGCCGAAAGTAACGCTGCTGGAAAGCGAAGTGGCGCGCGAGGAGATCCTCGAAATCCGCCATTCGTCGCTCTATGCGCCGCGCGACTTCGACATTTCGCCCTATTTCGAGGTGGTCAAGCCGACCATTGTGCGCGGCTTCGACTACAAGGCGATGGCCTGGGCCGACCTGCCGGCCACCGATCCCGACCTGCTGGTGTCGCTGGTGCCGGCCGACAGCGTGCCGCAGTCCGAAAAAGAACTGGCGGCGGTCTGACGCGGCCATCATCCGGCAAGGAGTCCTTGCCCCGGCCTGCAATCGATCATACCTGTGGCGGCATGATACACGCCATCGCCAAAGCCTTCTCCCAACTCTTGTCGCCGCCGTTGCGCCGCGTGCTGTTGAAAGCCGTCGGCCTGGCGCTGCTGCTGATTGTCATCATCGGCATCGCCATGCAGAGGCTGCTCGCCAGCCTCGCCGACAGCGGCGCGACCTGGGCCGAACAATCCTCCGGATTCGCACCACATTCGGTCTGGGCGGCGCTGGCCTGGATCCTGTCGATCATGGCGACGCTCGGCATTGTTACCGGCGCGCTGTTCCTGATGCCGGCGGTGAGCGCCTTTGTCGGCAGCTTTTTCGTCGATGAAGTCGCCGAGCAGGTCGAGCGCGCGCATTATCCGAACGACCCGCCGGGCCATGCGCTGCCGGTGTTTCGCGGCCTGATCGAAGGCATCAAGATCGCGCTGCTCGCGCTGGTGGTCTATCTGTGCGCGCTGCCGTTCATTCTGTTCGCCGGCTTCGGCCTGCTCATTTTGTTTTTCGGCAACGCCTATCTGCTCGGCCGCGAATATTTCGAACTCGCCGCCATGCGCTTTCTGCCGCCCGCCGAAGCCAAGGCCATGCGCAAAGCCCGCGCGACTTACGTGTTCATGGCCGGCATGGTGATCGCGGCCTTCCTGTCGCTGCCGGTGATCAATCTGGCGACGCCGGTTTTCGCCATGGCCTTCATGGTGCACATCCACAAGAAGCTGGCCGGCGAGCGCGCCAAGCTTGCGCGCTAGCTTTAGTCGTCGTCCCCGCGAAAGCGGGGACCCAGTACTCCCTGCCCCAGCGACTCAAGCTCCTGCCGGGGCTACTGGATTCCCGCCTTCGCGGGAATGACAGATGAGGCCGTCTTCCCCGGCCACTGGCACAAATCGGCGATGATGCAACGGTCGCAATGCGGCTTGCGTGCGATGCAAATATAGCGCCCGTGCAAGATCAGCCAGTGATGCGCGTGCTGCATGTACTTCGCCGGGATGACCTTTTCCAGCTCGAGCTCAACCGCCAGCACGTCCTTGCCCGGCGCCAATCCGGTGCGATTGCCGATGCGGAAGATGTGCGTATCGACGGCCATGGTCGGTTGGCCGAACGCCATGTTGAGAACGACATTGGCGGTCTTGCGCCCCGCGCCCGGCAACGTCACCAGTTCCTCGCGCGTCTTCGGCACCTCGCCGCCGAATTCATCGACCAGTTTCTTCGCCAGCAGCGCGACGTTCTTCGCCTTCATGCGAAACAGGCCGATGGTCTTGATCAGGTCGCGGATACGGTCCTCGCCGAGCGCCACCATTTTCTCCGGCGTGTCGGCCAGCGCGAACAAAGCCGGCGTCGCCTTGTTCACGCCGGCGTCTGTCGCCTGCGCCGACAGCACGACGGCGACCAGAAGCGTGAACGGATTGCTGTGCTTGAGTTCGCCCTTCGGCTCCGGTTCCTGCGCCTGAAAGCGGCGAAACGCCTCGTCGATCTGCGCCGCCGTCCAGCGCTTGGCGCTGCCGTCAAACGCCTCGGCGTCGGCCTTTTTCTGCTTCGCCACGGGCTTCGTCTTGGCGGCCTTGCCCTTCGCGGCCTTGGCGAGCGCCTTCGTGACGGAAGGCTTTTTCGACGGCAGTTTCTTCCGGGTCGACTTTTTCGCCATGATTTCCGGTATACTCAGCGCCATGACCGCCGACAACGCCAGCGAACTCGAACCGACGATCTTTTCCGCCACGATCACGCCGCACCGCTCGCTCGGCAGCGTAGGCTTTGTCGTGCTGATGGTTCTGTTCGGCGCGGTGAGCTTTCTCGCTGGCATCGCCTTCCTGCTGATGGGCGCCTGGCCGGTGTTCGGCTTTTTCGGCCTCGACGTACTGCTGTTATACTGGGCGTTCCGCGTCAGCTATCGCTCGGCAGCCGCCTATGAAGAAATCAAGGTGACCGCCTCGGCGCTGACGGTGCGCAAGGTCAGCCCGCGCGGCCAGGTGCGCGAATGGCTGCTCAACCCGCTCTGGGTCAGGCTCGACCGCGAATCAACAGAGGAATTCGGCATCGCCCGGCTGTTTCTGACGATGCGCGGCAAGCAGCTCACGGTGGCGAGCTATTTGGGTCCAGACGAGCGCGCCGACTTCGCCATTGCGCTCGGCAATGCGCTGGCCGAGGCGAAGCGCGGACCGGTGCGGACCGTGCTTCACTAAAGCAGAAATCGGGTGGGCCGCGGGCCCGACACCACGTAAATCAATGGCATGGCACAGACAGAAACCATCATGCCGAAACCAACGCCCGCATTCATCGAGACCTTGCCGGAGCGGACGCTGCTCACCAGCGCGGCAGCGGATTACGATGTCGTGCGCCGCGCCATCGCGCATATTCGCGGCAACTGGCGCGACCAGCCGGAGATCGACGTTATCGCTGATGCCGCCGGCGTATCCGCCACCGATCTGCATCATCTGTTTCGCCGCTGGTGCGGCCTGACGCCAAAGGCGTTTCTGCAAGCGCTGACACTGGACAGCGCGCGGGACTTGCTGCGCGCCTCGGTGAGTGTGCTCGACACCAGCTACGAAGTCGGCCTGTCCGGCCCCGGCCGCTTGCACGATCTGTTCGTTACGCATGAAGCAATGTCGCCCGGCGAATGGAAAGCCGGCGGCGAAGGCCTGATTATCACCTACGGCTTCCATCCCTGCCCGTTCGGCATGGCGCTGGTAATGATGACGCCGCGTGGGCTCGCCGGTCTGGCGCTGGCCGATCCCGGCGAGGAAAGCGCTTCACTGGAAGACATGCGGCGGCGTTGGCCGAAGGCGAAATATGTCGAGGACTATGCCGCGACCGCCGCCACCGCGCGGCGTATCTTTGACTCTGCGATGTGGAAGCCGGATCAGCCGTTGCGCGTCGTCCTGATCGGCACCGATTTCGAAGTGCGCGTCTGGGAACGTTTGCTTTCAATTCCGATGGGCAAGCTCACCACGTATTCCGACCTTGCGCGGCGCGCCGGTGCGCCGAAGGCGGCGCGCGCTGTCGGCGCGGCGGTCGGCAAAAATCCGATCAGCTTCGTCGTGCCGTGCCATCGCGTCGTCGGCAAGAACGGCGACATCACCGGCTATCACTGGGGCATCAGCCGCAAGCGCGCGATGCTCGGCTGGGAGGCCGGTATCTCTGCCGCGTGAGTGACGGCCCGCGTGAACGGCCATTCAGGCAGGAACCCAATTTCGCCGCGGGTTCCAGAAACCACTTTCCGTCTGTGACGTTGTGTTTCGATTCCCCCGTGTGCGGGGCATCGAACAGTGCAACGAAAACGAGGAGGAATACATGAAGGTTTATATGCTCGCGACAGTAGCGGCACTTGCCCTTGCGCCCGCTGCTGCATTTGCTCAGGGCTCGACTGTCGGCGGCGCCGTTGGCGGCGCGGCGGTTGGCGCCGTTGTTGGCGGCCCGGTTGGCGCCGTGGTCGGTGCTGGCGTCGGCGGCGCGATGGGCGCCGCGGCCGAACCGCCGAAGGAAGTCGTGACCTATGTCCAGCGCGAGGAGATTCCCGCGCAATCCGTGACGGTTCGGGAGGAGATCGTGGTCGGCAAGCCGATTCCGGCGACCGTTCAGTTGCGGCCGGTCCCGAACCACGCCCAGTTCCGCTACGCCTTCGCCAACAAGGAGCGCGTGATCGTGGACTCCAAAGGCAACGTGGTGAAGATCATCAACTAACGCAAAGATACTCGCGTCAATGAAAGGCCCCGCCTCGCGGCGGGGTCTTTTGTTTTGCCGCTGCCGGCAAACCGTTCACGTTGACGCGGCGATCCCGATCCTTCAAAACCTGCCGGATCAGGAAACTCAGGAATTCTTCGATGCAGAAGCGCCGCCCGGTCATGCTCGTTGTGCTCGACGGCTGGGGCTGGCGCGAGGACATTGCCAATAACGCCGTGCGTCAAGCCAAAACGCCGTCCTTCAATCGTCTCTGGGCGAACGCGCCGCACGGTTTTCTGCGCACCTCCGGCAAGGACGTCGGCCTGCCGACGGGCCAGATGGGTAATTCCGAGGTCGGCCATCTCAACATCGGGGCCGGCCGTGTCGTGATGCAGGATCTACCGCGAATCGACGACGCCATCGCCGCCGGCGAAATCGCGCGCGCGCCGGCCTTAACGGACCTGATCGCCAGACTGAAACAGAGTGGCGGCACCTGCCACCTGCTCGGCCTGGTCTCGCCGGGTGGCGTGCACTCGCATCAGAACCATGCGGTGGCGCTGGCCAAGATTCTCGCCGATGCGAACGTCCCGACGGTCGTGCATGCCTTGACCGACGGCCGCGACGCGCCGCCGCAATCGGCCGCGGAATACATCAAGACGTTCACCGCCGCGCTGCCGCCTTCGGTGACCGTGGCAACGGTGGTCGGACGCTATTACGCGATGGATCGCGACAAGAGGTGGGATCGGGTATCGAAGGCCTACGATGCCATCGTCGCCGGCGAAGGCCCGCGCTTCGCTGATGCGCAAGCGACAATAGCCGATGCTTATGCCAGCAAGATTTACGACGAGTTCGTCGTGCCCGCCGTCATCGGCGATTATCGCGGCATGAAGGACGGCGACGCCGTGCTGTGTTTCAATTTCCGCGCCGACCGCGTACGCGAAATTCTCGATGCAATGCTCGACCCGGCTTTCGACGGTTTTGCGCGCAAGCGCGCGCCGAAATTCTCCGCCGCTGTCGGCATGGTGCAATACAGCGAGAACCTCGACCGGTTCATGGCGTCGATCTTTCCGCCGCAGACCTTTCCCAACATCCTCGGTGAAGTCGTGGCCGGCGCGCAGCGCACGCAGTTGCGCATGGCGGAGACAGAAAAATATCCGCACGTCACGTACTTCCTCAACGGCGGCCGCGAGGAGCCTTTCGAAGGCGAGGACCGCATCATGGTGGCCTCGCCGAAGGTCGCGACCTACGACCTCCAGCCCGAAATGTCGGCGCCTGAATTGACCGCGAAAGCCGTCGAGGCGATCACGTCGCGCAAATATGACCTGATCGTCCTGAACTTCGCCAATGCCGACATGGTGGGTCACACCGGCAGCATTCCGGCGGCGATCAAGGCCGTGGAGGCCGTCGATACCGGTCTCGGCAAGATCGCCAATGCCATCGAGGCCGTGGGTGGCGCATTGCTGGTCACCGCCGACCATGGCAATGCCGAGATGCTGCGCGATCCGATCACCGGCGGCCCGCACACCGCGCACACCCTCAATCCGGTGCCGGTGATCCTGATGGGCGCGGGCAACCGGCTGCTGGTGGCGGAGGGGCGCCTGGCCGATATCGCGCCGACTCTGCTCGAATTGATGGGCCTGCCGAAGCCGCCGGAAATGACCGGACAGACTTTGCTGCGCGACTAGAAGTCCTTGAGGTCCAGCACATCCATCATCGAATAGAGACCGGGCTTCTGCTTGCGCGCCCACAACGCGGCGTGCAAGGCGCCGCTGGCGAACAGCATGCGGTCCTGCGCCTTGTGCACCAGTTCGATGCGCTCTGCCGGCCCGACAAACATCACCGTATGCTCGCCGACGACATTGCCGCCGCGTAACGTCGCAAAGCCGATATCGCCGGCGCGGCGCGCGCCGGTGTGGCCGTCGCGGCTGCGCACCGCGCTCTTGTCGAGATCGATGCCACGGCCTTCCGCCGCGGCGCGGCCGAGCATCAGCGCGGTGCCGGACGGCGCATCGATCTTCTGGTTGTGATGCATTTCCAAGACTTCGATGTCGAACGTTGCATCGAGCGTCTTGGCGACGCGCTTGGTCAAGGCCGCCAGAAGATTGACGCCGAGACTCATATTGCCGGACTTGACGATCACCGCCGTCTTGGCGGCTTCGGCGATCTTGGCATCGTCGGCGGCGCTGGTGCCGGTCGTGCCGATAATGTGCACCTTGCCGGCCTTGGCCGCGACCGCGGCCAGCTCAAGCGTCGCCTGCGGAATGGTGAAGTCGATGATGCCGTCGGCCGCGCCAATGACTTGCGCGGCGTCACCGACCAGCTTGACGCCGTTCTCGCCCAAGCCCGCAAGCGCGCCGGCATCCCAACCGATCAGCGGCGAGCGCGCGTCTTCCAGCGCGCCGACCAGATTGAAAGTCTTGCTCTCGGCAATCGCCTTGATCAGCGTGCGGCCCATTCGCCCGCCGGCGCCGGCGACGATCAAACGCATTTCGGCCATCGGAAGCTCCCGGATATTAGGCTTTGGTATAGCGGGGCTACCGGCTCTCTGTCACCTCTCCCATAGGGAGAGGTCGACGCGCCATCAGCGCGTTTACGCGCGTCTTCGACGCGCTATGGCGCGGCGGGTGAGGGGTTATGGCCTATCGAGAATCCTAGACCCCCTCGCCCCGACCCTCTCCCCGCTGGGGAGAGGGAGAAGAAGCTACGGCTGCGGGCCGTCATAACCCTCGATAATCACGATATCGGCGACCGAATGCGGCTGCCGCACCTTGATGTTGGCCTGGTATTCTGGCGATTCGTAGCAGGCCTTCGCCGTGGCAAAGTCGGCGAATTCGATCACCACATTGCGCGTGCGGGCACTGCCTTCCGGACACTCGAACTTGCCGCCGCGGATAATGAACTTGCCCCCGAATTTCTTGAAGATCGCACCATTGGCCGCTGCATAGGGCTTGTAGCCCTCTTCATCTTTCACATCGACCCGGCCGATCCAGTAACCCTTTGCCATCCTCAATTCCCTTTATTTTTTGCTTCTGTAATTTCGGCAACGATCGCATCTGCAGCCGCTTTGGGATCGGCGGCTTCGACGATCGGCCGCCCGACCACCAGATAATCGGCGCCGGCGGCGATGGCCTTGGCCGGCGTCATGATGCGTTTCTGGTCGCCGGCAGCGCTGCCGGCGGGGCGAATGCCGGGCGTCACCAAAGCGAGCTTCGAGCCGACGATGCCTCGCAGATTGGCAGCTTCCTCCGGCGAGCAAACGAGACCATCGATGCCGAGGTCTCGCGCCTGCTCGGCGCGCCGCGCCACCAGTTCGCTGACGCCGAGTTTGTAGCCGGCGGCGGCGAGGTCGTCATTGTCGTAAGAGGTCAGCACCGTCACCGCCAGCACCTTGAGCTTCGAGCCGCGCGCACCCTCGACCGCTGCCTTCATCGTCTGCGGATAGGCATGCACGGTGAGAAAGGTCGCGCCCATATTGGCAACGCTGGCGACGCCGTGCGTAATCGTATTGCCGATATCGTGCAGCTTGAAATCGAGAAACACATGCTTGCCGGCCGCGATCAAGCCGGCGGCAAAGGGCAGACCGCCGGCAAGGCCGAGCTGATAGCCGATCTTGTAGAAGCTCGCCGAATTGCCCAGCCGCGTCACCATGGACTCGGCGTCTTTCACCGACGGCACATCGAGAGCGACGATCAGGCGGTCACGCGCGTCCAAAGGCACTTCTCCATATGCTCGCAATTCGCGGCATGTTTTATGCCATCAGACGCGTCATCTCCACCAGCCGCGCCAGTTGCGCGTGGAAAAGATTGGCGGTGCGGGTTTCGGTCAGTTTGTCGGTGTCGTCGAAAGCCTGATCGGCGCGCGCCAGCGCCAGCTGCTCGGGAATGACCAGCGCGCCGCAGCCGATTTCCAGAATCTGCCGCAACGCCATCAGGCCGGGAAGGCCGCCATTCAGCTCGGCCGAGGCCGACGCAATGGCGAAGACACGGCCCTTGAAAGCGGCATGGGTCGGATCGCCGCGCTCGCGCACCCCCGACACCCAGTCGATGGCGTTCTTCAGCGCCGGCGACACCGACGCCGAATAATCGGGACTGGCTATGAACACGCCCTGATGCGCCATGATCATCTGCTTGAGCTTGACCGCGCCGTCCGGCGCGCCGCGGCTGGCCTCAAGGTCGGCGTCATAGAGCGGCATCGGATAATCGACCAGCGAGATGCGCGTGACTTCGGCGTCGAGCAGCGTCAGTTCCTTGGCCGCCAGCGCCGCCAGCTTCACGTTATAGGAGCCGGTGCGGGTCGAGCCCGGCAGGATGAGGATTTTCGGCGCGGACATGGGGACGTCTCGTTTCGCCGTCGACTAAACCCCGCGATAGACCCAGACGCGCGCCGGCGGCAGGTTCATCCAGATCAGCTCGGACGGTTCGCCCTTGATGCCCGACAGATCTTTCGGGATCGGCGGCCCCATCGCATAGGTGAACTGAACGTAAGGCGCGCCGGGCTTCAACAGCCCCATCGCGTCTGAGATCAGGCGCAGGCGCGTGCGCGGCGGCTTGGTGACCAGCGGCAGGCCGGAGACGATGGCGGCCGCGGGCTCGCGCACGATGCTCTCCAGCAGGCGGCGCAGGCGATAGGCATCGCCCTGCACCACGGTCGCGGCCGGATAGCGCGTGCGCAACAGGCGGCAGAAATCGGGATTGAACTCGACCAGCACCAGACGCGCCGGATCGATGCCGCGCTGAACCAGCGCTTCCGTCACCGGGCCGGTGCCGGGTCCAAGTTCTATGACGGGGCCAGTGGATTGCGGATCGACGTAGCGCGCCATGACGCGGGCCAAAGCCTTGCCCGAAGGCATCACCGCGCCGGTGCGCAGCGGCTTTTCCATCCATGAGCGGATGAACTGCATCTCGTCGTCGAGGCGCAGCGGCTTCTTTTCAACGCGGGCGAAGGTGTGCAAAGGCATTGCTACTGGGTCACACGCGGTTGGCCGGAGACTGGCCCGCAGTCGTCTTGGGTATAGCGGGCCGGGCACAGGGTCAAGATGGCTACTCGGTATTGCTGCTCTGATTTCGCAAGGTCCCGAGGAAAGCCTTGACCTGGCTCAGGAATCCCGAGGATTCCGGCTGGGTCTGCTCGGACGAGAGTTTGTCGAACTCGGCCAGCAGCTCGCGCTGCCGTTTGGTCAGTTTTTGCGGCGTTTCCACCGCGACCTGAACATACATGTCGCCCAATTGTTTCGAGCGCAGCACCGGCATGCCCTTGCCCGCCAGCCTGAACTGGCCGCCGGTCTGGGTGCCGGCCGGGATCTTGACCTTGGCTTCGCTGCCATCGATCGCCGGGACCGCGACTTCGCCGCCGAGCGCCGCCGTCACCATCGAAATCGGAACCCGGCAGTGCAGGTCGGCGCCGTCGCGCTGGTAGAGTTCGTGCGGCTGCAATGAGAGAAAAATATAAAGGTCGCCCGGCGGCCCGCCGCGCACGCCGGCCTCGCCTTCGCCGGCGAGACGGATGCGGGTGCCATCCTCGACGCCGGCCGGAATGTTGACCGACAGCATGCGTTCGCGCGTCACGCGCCCGGCGCCGGAACAGGCGTCGCACGGATTGTCGATGACCTGGCCGCGGCCATGACAGGACGGACAGGTGCGCTCCAGCGTGAAGAAGCCTTGCGCATGCCGCACCTTGCCGGCGCCGCCGCAAGTAGCGCAGGTCTTCGGCTTGCTGCCGGCCTTGGCGCCGGAGCCGGAGCAGACTTCGCAGGTGACCGAGGTTGGAATGCGCAACTGCGCTTCCTTGCCCTCGAAGGCCTCCTCCAGGCTGATTTCCATGTTGTAGCGCAGGTCGGAGCCGCGCTCGCGTCCGGTGCCACGGCCGCCGCCACGGCGCTGGCCGCCCATGCCGAACAGGTCTTCGAAAATGTCGGAGAAGGTCGAGGCGAAGTCGGCGCCGAAGCCGTGCTGGCCGCCGCCGCCCTGCTCGAAAGCGGCGTGACCGAAGCGGTCATAGGCGGCGCGCTTGTCGCCGTCCTTCAAGACTTCATAGGCTTCGTTCAGTTCGCGGAATTTGTGTTCGCATTCGCTGTCGCCCGGATTGCGATCCGGATGATGCTGCATCGCCAGCTTGCGGAATGCACCCTTGAGTTCGACCTCGGTGCAGGTGCGCGTGACGCCCAGGACTTCGTAATAGTCGCGCTTAGACACCGATCATTCCCCGCCGAATATCAAAAAACCTCGTCCCGACGTTGCGCGCTGTCGCGTTTCGCAGGACGAGGTTTTACTTTTGAGGTGAGACGCTCCTTAGGCCGACTTCTTGCCGCCCTTGTCGTCGTCCACTTCAGTGAACTCCGCGTCGACGACGTCGTCTTCCTTCTTGTCGGCGGCGCCTTCACCGGCAGCGCCGGACTGCTGCTGATTGTAGATGGCCTCGCCGAGCTTCATCGACGCGGTCGCCAGCGCGTTGGTCTTGGCCTGGATGACTTCCGAGTCGTCGCCCTTGAGCGCTTCCTTCAGATCGGCAATGGCGTCTTCGATCGCGGTGCGATCGCCATCGCTGACCTTGGAGCCGTGCTCGGTGAGCGCCTTCTCGGTCGAGTGCACGAGCGCTTCGCCGTGGTTCTTGGCTTCGACCGCAGCCTTGCGCTTCTTGTCCTCGTCGGCATGCGCTTCCGCGTCCTTGACCATCTTGTCGATGTCGGCTTCGGACAGGCCGCCCGAGGCCTGGATGCGGATCTGCTGTTCCTTGTTGGTCGCCTTGTCCTTGGCATTGACGTTGACGATGCCGTTGGCGTCGATGTCGAAAGTGACCTCGACCTGCGGCATGCCGCGCGGCGCCGGCGGAATGCCGACCAGGTCGAAATTGCCGAGCATCTTGTTGTCGGCCGCCATTTCACGCTCGCCCTGGAAGACACGGATGGTGACCGCGTTCTGATTGTCTTCGGCGGTCGAGAACACCTGGCTCTTCTTGGTCGGGATCGTGGTGTTGCGGTCGATGATGCGGGTGAACACGCCGCCCAGCGTTTCGATGCCGAGCGAGAGCGGGGTCACGTCGAGCAGCAGCACGTCCTTGACGTCGCCTTGCAGAACACCGGCCTGGATGGCGGCGCCGATGGCGACGACTTCATCCGGGTTGACGCCCTTGTGCGGCTCCTTGCCGAAGAACTGCTTCACGACTTCCTGGACCTTCGGCATGCGAGTCATGCCGCCGACCAGAACGACTTCGCCGATTTCAGCAGCGGTGAGGCCGGCATCCTTGAGCGCCTTGCGGCACGGCTCGATGGTGCGCTGGATGAGATCGTCAACCAGGGCTTCGAACTTGGCGCGCGTCAGCTTCATCGTCAGATGCTTCGGACCGGAAGCGTCCGCCGTGATGAACGGCAGGTTGACCTCGGTCTGCGTCGTCGACGACAGCTCGATCTTGGCCTTCTCCGCCGATTCCTTCAGGCGCTGGAGCGCCAGCTTGTCCTTGCGCAGGTCGATGCCCTGCTCTTTCTGGAATTCGTCGGCGAGGTAGTTGACGAGGCGCATGTCGAAGTCTTCGCCGCCGAGGAACGTGTCGCCGTTGGTCGACTTCACTTCGAAGACGCCGTCGCCGATTTCCAGGCAGGAGATATCGAAGGTGCCGCCGCCAAGATCGTACACGGCGATGATGCCCTGCTTCGCCTTGTCGAGACCGTAGGCGAGCGCCGCCGCGGTCGGCTCGTTGATGATGCGCAGCACTTCAAGGCCGGCGATCTTGCCGGCGTCCTTGGTCGCCTGACGCTGCGCGTCGTTGAAATAGGCGGGAACGGTGATAACGGCCTGATCGACGGTCTGCCCGAGATAGGCTTCCGCGGTCTCCTTCATTTTCTGAAGGATGAAGGCGGAAATCTGCGAGGGCGAATAGGACTTGCCGTCGGCCTCGACCCAGGCGTCGCCGTTGCCGGCTTTCGTAATCTTGTACGGGACAAGCTTCTTGTCCTTCGCGATAATCGGATCGTCATAGCGGCGGCCGACGAGGCGCTTGACCGCGAAGATGGTCTTTTCCGGGTTGGTGACCGCCTGGCGCTTGGCCGGCTGGCCGACGAGACGCTCGTTATCGTCCGCAAAGGCGACGATCGACGGCGTGGTGCGCGCGCCTTCGGCGTTCTCGATGACTTTCGGTGTCTTGCCTTCCATAACGGCAACGCAGGAATTGGTGGTGCCGAGGTCGATACCGATGACCTTGCCCATAGTTGTCCCTCTTCAATTTGCGGCAGGCCGGCCGGGCCAAACTAGCGCCCGATGGAGACGTCCGCGGCCAATCCGCAGACCCCCGATCCAGCCCCCTGGATACGCGATTCACCGCTGTTTCGCGGCTCAAGGCTCATATAGGAGGGCCACCCTAGGCCGCAAGCCGGGCGGTCACAAAATCGCGATGACGGGCTGCGGCAGGCACTAAATTAGCCTGAATGTCGGCTTTCCATTGCCGCCTCCTGCCGGGCCGGTTAGAGGCCTTCCGTCATTCCGTTAACAACGAAAAGCAGTGCTTTGCATGATCCGACGATTGCTGGTCCCGCTTCTCGCTTTTCTCGCCATAGTGGTCCTTCAGGTCCAACCCGCCGGCGCGGCCGAACTGGTGTACCCGCCCGGCCTGCGTATCGGCCTGCAGCCGCCCGGCGATTTTGCGGTCAGCACAAGGCAGCCCGGCTTCGAGGATACCGGCCGCAACGCCGTCATCACCATTCTTGACCTGCCGGCGCGCGCCTATGACGATCTGGCGCGCTCGGCCTTCGCCAATGACCAGAAGAACATCGCCAATCTCAAGCGCGAAAGCTTCCCGTTCGAAAACGGGATTGGTGTCCTGATCACCGGCACCGCCAACGAAGGCGGCGGGCCGGTCCATAAGTGGTTTCTGCTGGCGCAGTCGCGCGGCGGTGCGGTCAAGGACCTGACGACTTTGGTGCAGGTTGCGGTGCCGGAAGCGGCGCTTTCGGTCTATTCCGACGCAATCGTGCGCAAGGCGCTGGCCAGCGTCACCTTCCGACCGACGCCGGTGAAGGAGCAACTCGGTCTGCTGCCATTCGAGCTAAAAGAGCTGGCCGGCTTCCGGGTGATGCAGGTGCTGCCCGCCGGCGGCGTCATCCTGACAGAAGGGCCAACCGACGACATCACCACCCAGCCCTATCTGATCGTGGCCGTTGGCCCCGGTGCGCCGCAGGACGCCAGTGAGCGCGGCCGCTTTGCCAACGATCTTCTGTCCACCGCGCCGCTCGCCAATCTCAGGGTGCAATTGTCGGAGCCGCAGCGGATCAATGGCGGCCCGGGCTATGAAATCCGGGCGCAGGCGGTGGGCCCGCGCGGCGATGCTGTATCGCTGGTGCAGTGGGTCCGCTTCGGCGGCAGCGGGTTTCTCCGCATCATCGGCGTCACCGGCAAGGACGGCTGGGACGCGATGTTCCCCCGCTTCCGCGCCATCCGCGACGGCGTCGAACCGCGTTAATTGGAAGCGGATTTCGCCGCCGGCTTCGAGACGCCGACCAGAGCCGGGCGCAGCATGCGCTCGCCGATCATGTAGCCCGACTGGATGACCTGCGCCACATGGCCGGCCGGCACGTCGGAGTTCGGCACTTCGTACATGGCCTGATGCAGGTTCGGATCGAACTTTTCGTTCTGAGGCGTGAATTTCCTGACGCCATGCTTTTCCAGCGTCTTGTGCAGTTCGCGCTCGGTCAATTCGACGCCTTCGATCAGCGAGATCAGCTTGGCATCGGCGCCGGCACGAACCTCTTCATCGAGGGTGGCAAGAGCACGGTGCATGTTGTCGGCGACCGCAAGAACGTCGCCGGCGAAACGGGAAACGCCGTACTGCCGCGCGTCAGCGACTTCCTTCTCGGTGCGGCGGCGCAGATTTTCCATCTCGGCCAGCAGGCGCAGATGCTTGTCCTTGAACTCGGCGGCGGCTTCCAGCGCGGCGGTCACCTGTTCAGCCGGCACCAGCTGCGGCGCGGCGCCAGCGGCAGACGCCTCACCCTCGGGCAAACCTTCCGGGGCCTGGCCTTCCAGAGACTGGGCAACGGTGTCGTTGGCGGCGGGCTTATCCGTCATAGCTTTGGTCCAATCTTCGAATGTCTGAATGCCCCGCATATCAGGGCTGGCGGCCAAAAAATCAAGCTTTCCGGGCGTCATCCGGCAAGAACATGCGTTCTACAGGCATTTATAGCCTCAGCCGGACAGCAACCGGCTGACCACCCGGGCGGTATAATCGACCATCGGGATGATGCGGGCGTAATTGAGCCGGGTCGGGCCGATGACGCCGATGACGCCGACGATGCGGCCTTCATTGTCGCGGTACGGCGCGACGATGGTCGATGAACCCGACAGCGAGAACAGCTTGTTCTCCGAACCGATGAAGATGCGCACGCCGTCGGCGCGCTCGGCGCGGCCGAGAAGGTCGATGACGCCGCGCTTGGTTTCCAACGCATCGAACAAGGAACGCACCCGTTCGAGATCGTCCAGGGCATGCAGGTCGTCGAGCAGATTGGCATGTCCGCGCACGATCAATTGACGCTCGTCGGTGTTGCCGCCGGACCAGCTCGCCAGACCGGCCGATATGATCTTCTGCGTGAGTTGATCGAGTTCGGCTTTGCCTTGCGTCACCGCGTTTTCGATTTCGAGGCGCAGTTCGTCGAGCGTCTTGCCGCGAATGCGTGAATTGAGAAAATTGCCGGCCTCGACCAAAGCCGAACTCGGCAGCCCGGCCGGTACGTTGAGCACGCGGTTTTCGACCTGGCCGTCTTCAGCGACCAGCACCGCCAGCGCGCGTTCCGGTTCGAGCCGGACGAATTCGATGTGCTTGAGCCGCGTGTTGATCTTCGCGGTCAGCACGACGCCAGCCGAGCGCGTCAGCCCCGACAGCATCTGCGACGCCTCTGTCAGCACCGACTCAACCGACTTGTTGGCGCCGGCGCCCGCGACCTGGGCTTCGATCGAGCGCCGGCTGTCTTCGGTGAGGTCGCCGACCTGCATCAGCGCATCGACGAAAAACCGCAGGCCCAGTTCGGTCGGCAGGCGGCCGGCGGAGGTATGCGGCGCGAAGATGAGGCCAAGGTCCTCAAGGTCCGACATCACGTTGCGGACCGAGGCCGGCGACAGCGAAATCGGCAGAATGCGCGACAGATTGCGCGAGCCCACCGGCTCACCCGTGGTCAGGTAGCTTTCGACGATATAACGGAAAATCTCGCGCGAGCGCTCATTGAGCGCCGCGAGGCTGACCTGGCTG
Source organism: Rhizobium sp. Q54 (assembly GCA_945870035.1). Classification (GTDB taxonomy): domain Bacteria; phylum Pseudomonadota; class Alphaproteobacteria; order Rhizobiales; family Xanthobacteraceae; genus Pseudolabrys. Next base: position 43,719 of record CAMBQQ010000025.1, read on the forward strand.
GCGCCGATCGGCACATCGTGGGAAGCCAAAACAGTTACTCCTGACAGGCGGTTACAATGACGCCCGGACGGACCTTGTTCAAGCGTCGCATATGGTTATGGTGTGCCGCATTCGCAAAAAGGAACACGCTAATGAGGCCCAGCGGCCGGGAAATCGACGAACTTCGCGCCGTGTCGCTTGAGCGCGGCGTGGTCAAATATGCCGAAGGCTCGTGTTTCGTGAAGTTCGGCGACACCCATGTGCTGGTCACCGCCAGCCTGGAGGAGCGCCTGCCGCCGTGGCTTAAGGGCCAGGGCCGCGGCTGGGTCACCGCCGAATACGGCATGCTGCCGCGCGCCACCGGCACCCGCACCCGCCGCGAGGCCGCTTCCGGCAAGCAGGGCGGCCGCACCGTCGAAATTCAGCGGTTGATCGGCCGCAGCTTGCGCTCCGTGATCGACCTGCAAGCGCTTGGCGAACGCCAGATCACCATTGACTGCGACGTGATCCAGGCCGACGGCGGCACCCGAACCGCATCGATCACCGGCGCATGGGTGGCGCTGGCCGATTGCCTGACGTGGATGAAGTCGCGCGACATGTTCAAGGGCGGCGAACCCAAGGTGCTGCGCGATCATCTCGCCGCCGTATCGTGCGGCGTGTTCAAGGGCACCGCGGTGCTCGATCTCGATTACGCCGAGGATTCGGAAGCCGATACCGACGGCAATTTCGTCATGACCGGCGCCGGCAACATCGTCGAAATCCAGGCCACCGCCGAGAAGGATCCGTTCAGCGAAGAACAGTTACTGGCTTTGCTGGCGCTGGCGCGCAAGGGCATCGGCAAACTGGTCGAGTTACAGAAGATCGCGGTGGCTTGACCTTGTCGTCGCACCGCCAGCTCACCGGCTCGGTCGTCATCGCCACGCATAATCCCGGCAAGCTCGCCGAGATGCGCGAGCTGCTGTCGCCTTACGGCATCGCCGCGCAATCGGCGTCGGACCTGAACCTCGCCGAACCCGAAGAAACCGGAACCACCTTCGCCGCCAATGCCCGCATCAAGGCGATGGCGGCATCGGCTGCGACCGAGCGTGCCGCTTTTGCCGATGATTCAGGTCTCGTGATCGAGGCGCTTGATGGCGAGCCCGGCATTCATTCGGCGCGCTGGGCCGGTCCCGGCAAGGATTTCCGCTTCGCGATGAATCGCATTCAGACCTTGCTGGTCGAGAAAGGCGCGACAACGCCGGAACAGCGCAAGGCGCACTTCATCGCCGCTTTGTGCATCGCCTGGCCGGACGGGCACGTCGAAGAATTCGAAGGCCGCGTCGATGGTGTCATCATTTGGCCGCCGCGCGGCGAGGCGGGCTTCGGCTATGACCCACTGTTCCTGCCCGACGGATTCGCCACCACGTTTGGCGAGATGACGGCGCTGGAAAAACATGGCCTGCCACCGCTCGGTCTCGGCCTGTCGCATCGCGCCCGTGCCTTCGTCAAACTCGCAGACGCCTGTTTGAAGCCCTAGGGTCAGGACTCATTGATCACAGCCAGAAGATGACGACTGCAGCAATGCAGATTGCTGACATGAAGGTGTGGGCGCATCGGTCGTAACGGGTATGGATACGTCGCCAGTCTTTGAGCCTGCCGAACATATTCTCGATCCTGTGAC
>CAMBQQ010000026.1 GCA_945870035.1 Rhizobium sp. Q54
GCATCGTTACGTGCTGCTTTACAACCAGCAGCTTCCGCAATCAGCCTTGGGCAGCAAGACACCCTTGCAGGCCATGAAGGACTGGCATAGCCTGAAACCGGAGTTGTTCAGAAAACAGCCATATCACCTACCGGGATGTGACACCTAGGGTCCTTCGCCCCTTAAGCTAAACAATCGGCTTCTTCGACATGTCGAACCGGCACACCGTCTCGACGATTTGCCTCGTTTGTCGCTTGACGGGGGCTGCCGCGTCCGCGCATAGTAACCGTATGGTTACTTAACGGCCCCTCAGAGCGGCCGGCTGAATTTTCGGAGGAAGGCTTCGTGGCAACGCGCAGACTCGGCATCGTCATGTACGGCGTCACCGGACGCATGGGGCTCAACCAGCATCTGGTGCGCTCGATCGTCGCCATCCGCCAGCAGGGCGGCGTGCTGCTGCCGAACGGCGATCGCGTCATGCCCGATCCGATTCTGGTCGGCCGCAACGCCGAAAAGATCGCCGCGCTCGCCAAGCAATACGGCATCGAACGCCACACCACCGATCTCACCGCGGCGCTGAACGACCCGAAGGACGAAGTGTTCTTCGACGCGGCGACGACGCAGATGCGCGCCGACCTGATCACGCAGGCGATCCATGCCGGCAAGCATGTCTATTGCGAAAAGCCGATCGCCGACACGCTCGACAAGGCGATCGCGGTGGCCAAGCTCGCCAAGGACAAGGGCGTCAAGAATGGCGTTGTGCAGGACAAATTGTTCCTGCCCGGCCTGCGCAAGATCAAGATGCTGCGCGACAGCGGTTTCTTCGGCCGCATGCTGTCGGTGCGCGGCGAGTTCGGCTATTGGGTGTTCGAAGGCGACTGGGGCCAACCGGCGCAGCGGCCAAGCTGGAACTACAAGAAGGCCGAAGGCGGCGGTATCATTCTCGATATGCTGTGCCACTGGCGTTATGTGCTCGACAATCTGTTCGGCAAGGTCGAGGCAGTGAGCTGCCTCGGCGCGACCCATATTCCCAAGCGCGTCGATGAAAACGGCAAGATTTACGACGCCGACGCCGACGATGCGGCTTACGCCACCTTCCAGCTCGAAGGCGGCGTCATCGCACACATGAATTCGTCGTGGACGGTGCGCGTGCAGCGCGACGATCTGGTAACGTTCCAGGTCGACGGCACGCATGGCTCGGCGGTCGCAGGATTGACTAAATGCGTGACGCAGGCGCGCGTGAATACGCCGCGCCCGGTGTGGAATCCGGATGTCCCGCAGACCATGAAATTCAGTGAGCAATGGGAAGACGTGCCGGACAACATTGCTTACGAGAATGGTTTCAAGATTCAGTGGGAAGATTTCATCCGTCATGTCGTCGCGGACACGCCGTGGCATCACGGCCTGATCGAAGGCGTCAAGGGCGTGCAGCTGGCCGAATTGGGCCTGAAGAGCTGGGCCGAAAGGCGCTGGCTAGATGTCCCCGAAATCAAGATCTGAGGAGCAGAAATGGCAACCCTTTCGCTGCCCAATGCTGATCGAAAATTCGCGTCCTACACGACGGGCGAGCCGATCCAGTTTCCGTCCAAGGCGGAAACTGCGAATTTCAACCGCGTCGCTTACGCGGCGGCGCATGTCGTCGCCGATCCATTGGCCGACAACGATCCCTGGCTCGACGCCAATATCGATTGGGACAAGACCATCGCCTTCCGGCACTATTTGTGGGATCTGGGCTTCGGCGTCGCCGAGGCCATGGACACTGCGCAACGCGGCGGCGGGCTCGACTGGAGCGCCGCCAAGCTGTTGATCAAGCATGCGCTGGAAGCGGCCAAAGGCCGGCCCGGCGCGAAAATCTGTTGCGGCGTCGGCACCGATCATCTCGCTGTCACCGACGACGTGACCGTCGACGACATTATCCGCGCCTATGAAGAGCAGATTGAAGCCGTCGAAGGCATGGGCGGCCAGCTCATCGTCATGGCGTCGCGTGCGCTGGCGCGCGTGGCGAAGTCGCCGGCCGATTACGAACGCGTCTATGGCCGCATCCTTAAGCAGGTGAAGGAGCCGGTGATCATCCACTGGCTCGGCGAAATGTTCGACCCGGCTTTGGCTGGGTATTGGGGCAATGCCGATCACATGGCCGCCATGGAGACGTGCCTTAATGTGATGCATGACAACGCCGCCAAAATCGACGGCGTCAAGATTTCGCTGCTGTCGAAGGACAAGGAAATCGCCATGCGGCGCCGCCTGCCGCAGGGCGTGCGCATGTATACCGGCGACGACTTCAACTACGCCGAACTGATCGCCGGCGATGAGGAAGGCCATTCGGACGCGCTGCTCGGCATTTTCGACGCGATCGCGCCGGCGGCGTCCGCGGGGCTCGCCAAATTGTCCAAGGGCGACTTGCAAGGCTTTCACGGCATCATGGAGCCGACGGTGCCGCTGTCGCGCCACATCTTCAAGGCGCCGACGCGCTTCTACAAGACCGGGGTTGTGTTCCTCGCCTGGCTGAACGGCTTGCAGGATCACTTCATCATGGTCGGCGGCCAGGAAAGCGCGCGTTCGATCCTGCACTTGGCCGAGTTGTTCCGCCTCGCCGACAAGGCGCGCGTGCTGCACGATCCCGATCTCGCTGCATCGCGCATGAACAAGTTGTTGGCGGTGCACGGTTTGTCTTAGGCTGCGATTAAAGAGCCGGCCTCAAGACCGGCGTTCAAAGGGACGACGACATAACAACCAAAGGGAGGACTACCAATGTTACGCATCTTGATGCTCAGTGCCGCGGCGATCATCGGCCTTTCCGGCGCCGCTTCTGCGCAGAATTCTTCATGGAAGCCCAGCAAGCCGATCCGCATCATCGTTCCGTGGGGCGCGGGCGGCTCGACCGATCAACTCGTGCGCGTGCTGGCCGCGGAAATAGAGGGCGCGCTCGGCCAGACTGTGGTTGTGGTGAACCAGGCTGGCGGCGCCGGAGCGGTCGGCACCAAGGCGGCGCTCGACGCGCCGCATGACGGTTATACCTGGACCGGAGGCGCTTCGAAAGATCTCGGCACGTATATCGTCACCGGCGCCATCGATACGCAGTTGAAGGATTGGGAGCTTTATCTGGCCACGGTGAACTACACCGCGTTGTCGGTGAACCCAAATTCGAAGCTCAAGTCGATTGCCGACATCGCCAAGGCCATGAAGGATGCGCCGGCGACCGTCACCATTGCCACCGGCGGCATCAACTCCGCCGGCGGCGCGTCGTCCGAAGCGCTCAAGGCGGCGGCCGGCGGCGACTACAAGATGGTCACCTACGATAGCGGCAATGCCGCCGTGCAGGCCACCGTGTCCGGCGAGACGCAGGTTACGACACAGCTTATCTCGGAGCAGTACCAGATGCTGCGCGCCAAGAAGCTGGTGCCGCTCGCTGCTTACACCAACGAGGATGTGACCCTCGACGGCATCGGTACCATCCCATCGATCAAGAAGACGCTGCCCAAGATCGCGGCCGGGCCGGTTCACTTCGGCATCTGGATTCCCAAGGATGCGCCGAAAGAGGTCCTCGAGACCATGAACAAGGTCTGGGACAGCAAGATCAAGGCGTCCGACCGGCTCAAGAAGTATGCCGAAGCGGCCGGTCTCACAGTGCTCGTGACGCGCGGCGACGAGGCCTACAAAGCTGCGTACCCGGTCGTGCAGATCAATGCCTGGGCGATTCACGACGGCGGCAAGTCGAAAGTGAGCCCGGACAAGATCGGTATTCCGAGGCCGAACTGATCTGTCTTGACCCTTGGACGGCGCGCCTGCGCAAGGCGCGTCGTCCGCATTGGCGGTAAGTCAAATGCCCAGAGCCGATTTTCTGACGGGCCTCGTTCTCCTTCTCGTCTCCGCCATGCTGATCGGCGAAGGCTTGACGTTGCCCGGTGCCGGCGGACTGATCATGAAAGGCGGCGAGCCGGGTCGCGTTCCGCTGTTTCTTGGGGTGGTTATTGCAACGATGGCGGTCGTTCTCATCGTCCGCGCAATTTCGCAGAATGGCCACCGGCTGCGCGGTGCCGCCCGGTTCGACAGTGAAAACAAGCAAGCGCTGGGACGCGCGCTGGCGGTGGCGGTCGGTGGCACGCTGTATGTTGGCCTGCTTGGCCATAATTTTCTCGGTTCCGATACCGATTACGCCGTGTTGACCTTCGGGTTCGTCTTCATCTTCATCGTGATCGCCGAATGGAAGCTAGCGCCTGAAATCGCCGGGCGGCGCTGGCAGACACTCGACCGGCGCGCGCCCGCGGCCGCCGCGCGCCTGACAGCAATCTTTGGTTTTGTTTCTCCGGCGCGGGCGCCTTATGTCTGGCTTTTTGCAACGGCGGCATTCCAGGCGGTCGTCCTGTCGGTCATCGTCTCTTATGTTTTCGAGAAACAGTTTTTCGTGCAATTGCCTTGAGAGATCCCGATGCTCGCCATGTTGCAGGACATCGTCAGTTACCTGATCCAGACGGCCGGCTACGTTGCCGTCGCCTTCGGCAAATTCAACAGTCTTGACGTCATTGCCTATGTTATCGGCGCGACGCTCCTGGGAATCATCATCGGCGTATTGCCGGGCCTGACCGCGACCATGGGTCTCGCGTTGCTGACGACGCTGACCTACAAGCTCGAACCCAATGCCGCGCTGTTGTCCTTGATGTGCCTTTACGTTGGCGCGATCTACGGCGGCAGCCGCACCGCCATCCTGCTCAACATTCCCGGTACGCCCGCGAACGCCGCGACGACGCTTGACGGCTATCCGCTTGCGCGTATGGGGCGGGCCGGTCCGGCCATGGGCACCGCGACCACCGGTTCGTTTCTCGGCACGGTGATCGGCATCATCTTTCTGGCCACGATCGCGCCCAAACTCGCGGACTATGCGCTGGAATTCCAGACTCATGAGTTCCTGTGGCTCGCCATTTTCGGCGTGCTGATCTCCGGTCAACTGACGGCCATGGAAGATCCGATCAAGGGCTGGATCGCCGGATTTCTCGGCCTTGCGGTCGCGATGATCGGCCAGGAAGGTCTCTACATGACCGACCGTTTTACCTTCGGTTACACGGAAATGCAGGGCGGCATCGGGCTGATCCCGGCGATGGTCGGCGCCTTCGGTTTTTCCGAGGTGATCGCGGTGATGTACAATCGCCGCGCCGAGATCGTGCGCGCGAAGGTCAAGCTGCTCGACGTCATTCCCGATCCGCGCGAGATCGTGCGCTATTGGCGCACGATCGGCCGATCCGGCGTGATCGGCACGATCATCGGCATCATTCCCGGCGTCGGCGAGGATATCGGAGCCTGGGTTTCCTACGCCGCGGCGCGCCGGGTTTCCAAGGAAAAGAAAATGTTCGGCAAGGGCTCGGTCGAAGGCCTGATGGCGGCCGAGACCGGCAACAGCGCCGCGGCGCCGGGGGCCGTCATTCCCGTGTTGACGCTCGGCATTCCGGGCTCCGCGCCCGCCGCGATCGTGCTCGCCGCCATGGTGCTGCACGGCGTGCGCCCGGGCCCGATGATCATGATCGAATCGCCGAGCTTCGTTTACGAAGTCGTCGTGATGTTCTTTTTCGCGTCAATCGCCATGTTCGTGCTCGGGATTCTGCTGACGCCGATGCTTCTCAAGGTGCTTACGATCCCGCGCGAACGCCTGATGCCGGCGGTTTTCGTGCTGTGCGTGATCGGTTCTTATGCGATCCAGCAACGGATGTTCGACGTCTGGGTGATGGTCGTGTTCGGAATCGTCGGTTTCGTGTTGCGCGAGATGAAGTATCCGATGGCGCCGCTTGTTCTTGGAATCGTGCTCGGCGACATTTTCGACAAGAGCTTCCGCCGTTCTTGGGTCATTCATGACGGCGATCTCATGTTCTATTTCACCAGGCCGATCTCCGTCATTCTTATGGTCATGTGCTTCGGCACCATTGTCATGAGCATTGGCCCGTGCCGCCGCTACATTGGACCGAAGATTCAGGCTGCCATGAGTGCGACTGTCGGTCTCGTGACCGGGTTCGTGCGCGCGCATTTTTCGCTGATTGTAATGCTGTTTGCCTTGCAGCGTGGCGCTAAAGCGCCCGACGGCGTCACCTTGTCCGCGAGGGGCGCGATGTCCGTCTATTTCGGCATTCTGGCGGATACGGTCCTGGACTTCGTTCGCGCCTATTGCGCGCTTTTGCTTGGTCCGTTCGTCGATCTTGGCCGGCTGGTGACCGGCACAAAGGCCGATCCGGAACCTGCGCGATACGGGGACGATCGATGACCGATGTCCGAGGTGATCGATCGCGGCCCCTTGCGGCAAGTCGATGAATCTCGGTCAGGATGATCGCACGATGCTGATTTCGCTATGCAATGAGGTGATCGCGTCGCTGCCATTCGAGCGGCAATGCGAGATGGCGGCACAACTCGGCTATGACGGGCTCGAGGTGTCGCCGTTCACGCTCGGCGACGAGCCGCATGTGTTGCCGCAGGAACGCCGGCGCGCCTTACGGCGTACGGCCGAGAGCGCGGGCATCGTCATCACGGGATTGCATTATCTGATGCGCGCGCCGGCCGGCCTGTCGATTACGTCACGCGATGCGGCGCAACGCGACCGCACTATCGGCGTCATGCGCGACCTGTGCGCGTTGGCGGCCGATCTCGGCGGCAAGATTTTGGTGCACGGCTCGCCGGATCAGCGCAGGCTCGAGCCCGGTTTCGAGGCCGAAGGCCGCAAGATCGCGATTGAATGCTTCGCCGCGGCGGGTGAAGCCGCCGCTAAAGCCGGCGTGACCTACTGCGTTGAGCCGCTGTCGCGCAAGCAAACCGATCACATCAATACGATCGCCGAAGCGGCCGACATCGTTTCGGCGATCGGCAATCCCGCGCTGCGCACCATGCTGGATTGCAGCTCGGCCGCCGCGACCGAGACCGAAACAATTCCCGATCTGGTCAAACGCTGGTTGCCGACCGGGCTGATCGGCCATGTCCATCTCAACGACCCGAACCGGCGCGGACCGGGCGAGGGTGACTTGAAATTTGCGCCGATCTTCACCGCGTTGCGCGCGCAGAATTATGCCGGCGATTGCGGCATCGAGCCCTTTGTCTATGTGCCGGACGGGCCGACCTGCGCCGCGCGCACCATCGGCTATGTGCGCGGCCTGATGGAAGCATTGCCGCGATGACCAGCGCCCCACGCCTGCGCCTGACTGCTATCGAAGCTTTTGAGCGTCCGGTGACTTTGCGCCTGCCGTTTCGCTTCGGCGTCGTGACCTTGCGCGAGGCGCCGCAGCTTTTCATCCGCGCGCACGTCCGTTTGTCCGATGGCCGCGTAGGCGAGGGCGTTTCCGCCGAACTGCTGGTACCGAAATGGTTCGACAAGTCGCCTGAGCTTTCCAACGAGGATAATTTCAATCAGTTGCGCCGTGCGGTAGCGATCGCCGCGCGCCACATGGTTGGCGCTGGCGAACAGACCGCTTTCGGCATCACCGCCGCTGCCAATGCGGGCCATCGCGCGGAATGCACGGCGGCGGGCCTGAATGGGCTGGTCGCGTCCTTCGGCACGGCCTTGATCGAGCGCGCCATCATCGACGCGCTCGGCCGTCTCGACAAAATGCCGGCCGCCGCTCTGGTGCGTGACAATCGCCTCGGCATCACGATCGCGCTGACGCCGGATCTCGCCGGATTTGATCTTGGCTCCTATCTTGCCGGCGTAAAACCCGCCGCGACCATCTTCGCCCGTCACACCGTCGGCCTGGTCGATGCGATCACGCGCGCAGACACGCAAGGCAAGCGCCTCGATGACGGTCTGCCGGAAAGTCTCGAGGAAGTCATCGCCGCCTACGGCCACGTCTATTTTAAGCTCAAGGTCGGTGGCAAGGCCGATGACGACATCGAACGGTTGGCGCAGATCGCCGCCGTGCTCGACCGCGCGGCTGGGCCTTACAGGGCCACGCTCGACGGCAATGAGCAATACGAGAATGTCGATGCCGTGCTCGAACTGTGGCGGCGCATCGGCGAGGATGCGCGTCTGGCGCGGTTGAAGGCATCGCTTTTGCTGATCGAGCAACCGATCACCCGCGCGCAGGCGCTGAGCAAACCTGTGCACGCCTTGGCGCGCGATATCGCCGTGGAAATCGACGAGTCGGATTCGGACTACGATGTGTTTCCGCGCGCCCGTGCGCTCGGCTATCACGGCATTTCGGCCAAGTCGTGCAAGGGCTTTTACCGTGCGCTGCTCAACAGCGCGCGCGTCGTGCACTACAACGAGCAGTATGGCGGCGGATTTGTCATGTCGGCCGAGGATCTGACCACGCAAGGCGGCATCGCCGTGCAGCAGGACCTGTTGCTGGCTTCGCTGGTCGGCGCCACCCATGTCGAACGCAACGGTCATCACTATGTCGATGGCATGGCTGGCGCGCCGCAGGCCGAACAGGACGCATATCTTGCCGCCCATGCCGATCTTTACCGTCTTTCCGGGAATGGCCGCGCCCGGTTGAACATCCAGAACGGCGCCGTGTCGTTGCGCTCGATCGGTGAAGCGCATGGCTTGGGCAGTGCCGTCGTGCCCGACTGGACTCAAATGACATCTAGCCCGAAAGCGGAATGAGCATGCGAACCGAAGGTCTGTCGATCAATCTGGCCACCGTGCGCCAGCAGTGGAATCTGGTCGAGGCGGTGGAGGCCTGCGCGCGGCACGGCATCACCTGTGTCGATCCGTGGCGCGATCAGATTGCTGCCGTCGGTCTCGATACTGCCGTGAAAGCGATCAAGGACAACGGCATGCGCGTCTCCGGCGTGTGCCGTGGCGGCATGTTTCCGGCCGCCGATGCGGCGGGGCGTCAAGCGGCCATCGATGACAACAAGCGCGCCGTCGACGAAGCGGCGGCGCTTGGCGCCGATTGTCTCGTGCTGGTCGTCGGCGGTCTACCGAAGGGCTCGCGCGACATCGGCGCAGCGCGGCAAATGGTGCTGGACGGGATAGTGGCGCTGTTGCCGCATGCCCGCGCCAGCAAGGTGCCGCTCGCCATCGAGCCGCTGCACCCGATGTATGCCGGCGACCGCGCTTGCGTGAACACGCTGAAGCAGGCTTTGGATATGGCCGGGCAGCTTGGCGACGACGTCGGTGTCGCCATCGACGTCTATCATCTGTGGTGGGATCCCGACCTGGAAGCGCAGATCGCCCGCGCCGGGCGCGAGAAGCGCATTCTCGGCTATCACATCTGCGACTGGCTGGTGCCGACCAAGGATCTGTTGCTCGACCGCGGTATGCCCGGCGACGGCGTTATCGACCTGCCGCGCATCCGCGGCTGGATCGAAAAAGCCGGCTATAAGGGCCCGACCGAGATCGAGATTTTCTCGGCCAAGGACTGGTGGACCCGGCCCGGCGACGAGGTCCTGAAGACCTGCATCGAGCGCTATTCCGCGACGTTTTCGAGCTAGTTTGCTTGACGCGTTTTCTTCACGCGAACCGGTGCCCACTTCGCTTGAAACGCTATAGGCTGGCAAAACCGGCGAAACCCGCTAAAAGGTCTTTCGCGGCGCTCGTAGCTCAGCTGGATAGAGCATCGGACTTCGAATCCGAGGGTCGGGAGTTCGAATCTCTCCGAGCGCGCCATTTCGTCTCTATCGGCGAATTCTCAGGCTCAGCCGGTCCGCGTCGCGGGCCGGCGATGGCCGCCGCCGTCTTTTTGAAAAGTTGTTAGAATGTCTGCCTTCGTCGGAATTGATTTCGGAACTTCGAACACGACCGTTGGCGCGAGCCGGGAGGGAACGGTGAACCTCCTGCCGCTCGAGCAGGACCATCAAACGATTCCGAGCGCCATTTTCTTCGATTTCGCCAGCCGCCGTCCGGTCTGCGGACGCGCCGCGGTCGATCATTACCTCGGAGGCCACGACGGGCGCTATATGCAGTCGCTGAAGAGCATCCTCGGTTCGTCGCTGATCGATGAAAAGACCCGCATCCAGTCGAAGTCGATGTCGTTTGCCGACATCATCGGGCATTTCTTTGCTTTCCTGAAAAGCCGGATAGAGGCTCAGCTCGGCCAAGAGGTATCGCAAGTTGTCGTTGGCCGCCCGGTGCATTTCGTCGATGGCGATGCGGTCGCCGATGCGCAGGCGCAGCGGTCGTTAGAGGCGATCGTGCGCGGCCAGGGCTTTGGCGAGGTCGCCTTCCAGTATGAGCCGATCGCCGCGGCGCTCGATTACGAGCAGCGCGTGCAAAAAGAGGAGTTGGTGCTGATCGTCGATATCGGCGGCGGCACCTCGGACTTTTCGATTGTCCGGGTGTCGCCGCAACGCTCCGGCCTGGCGCAGCGCAAAGACGACATTCTGGCCAATGGCGGCGTGCATATCGGCGGTACGGATTTCGACCGCGCGCTCAGCCTGGCGCGCGTCATGCCGCATCTTGGCTTTGGCACGAATACGGCGGACGGCAAACGAAACCTGCCGACGCATTATTTCTACGACCTGGCGACGTGGCACAGCATCAACAGCCTCAATCGCAAGGGCGTTATCACCGAGCTGCGGCAGGTGCGCTATCAGGCCGAACGGCGCGACCTCGTCGACAGGCTGATCCGGGTTGTCGAGGACAGGCAGGGCCACACTTTGGCGCTCGCCGTCGAGCAGGCGAAGATCAAGTTGACGGCGCAAACGGCCGCTACTGTCGATGGGCCTTATCCGGAGTGGGAAAAGATCATCGTCACGCGCGGCGATTTCGACTCGGCCGTCGGCGAGGCCGTGCAGCGTGTCGTCGCCACGGTGCAGGCGCTCTTGAACGATGCGTCGCTGAAGGCCTCCGACATCAACACGATCTTCGTCACCGGCGGATCGAGCATGGTGCCGATCCTGCGGCAGGGCATCCTGTCGCTGTTCTCGCACGCGAAAATCGAAACCGGTAACCTGCTCGGCAGCGTCGGTATCGGCCTGGCGCTCGATGCCAAGCGCAAATTTGCTTGATGGTCATAATACTATAAATATCAGTGTCTTAGGAGACGTCGCCGGCGACATGGCGGGTGAAAATTAAGCGCGTTCGATGGCAGCGCGCCGTTTCATTGGCGCTTTCGCTTGTCTTGGTCTAAAGCATCCCCACATCACCCAATTCGTCGTTTATCGCGGTAGCGCCGACGCGCTGCCGTGGCCCGGCGCTTTCCGAAGGTCTTACATTTCGTGACATTCCTGCCGACACATCCGCAGATCGACCGTGCTTTGGCGGAGCGCAACTACAACGATCCGACGCCGGTACAAACGGCAGTAACGGCGGCTACGGCTAGCGGACGCGATCTTCTGGTGTCGGCGCAGACCGGCTCCGGCAAGACCGTGGCCTATGGCCTGGCCTTTGCCAAGAACCTGCTCGGCGAAGAGGGCCGCTTCAAAAGCGGCTCGAAGCCGCTGGCTTTGGTCGTCGCGCCGACGCGCGAACTGGCCTTGCAGGTGCAGCGCGAACTGACCTGGCTCTACCAATTTACCGGCGCGCGCGTCGTCTCCTGCGTCGGCGGCATGGACCCGCGCCGCGAGCAGCGCGAACTGGCCGATGGCGCGCATATCGTGGTCGGCACGCCGGGACGGCTGTGCGATCATTTGCGCCGCAACCGCCTCGATGTGTCTGAACTGAAGGCCGTCGTGCTCGATGAGGCCGACGAGATGCTCGATCTCGGCTTCCGCGAGGATCTCGAAGCCATCCTCAAGACCATGCCGGAAGAACGCCGCACCTTGATGTTCTCGGCCACGTTGCCGCGCGGCATCGTTGCGCTGGCCAAGCAGTACCAAAAGAACGCGATGCGCATCGAAGTCGCCGGCGACGAAGGCGGCCATGCCGACATCGAGTACCGCGCCATTCGCGTCGCCACGCACGATATCGAGCACGCGGTCGTCAACGTGCTGCGTTATTACGAGTCGCCGAGCGCGATCGTGTTCTGCAACACGCGCAACGCGGTCAATCATCTGCAGGCGGCGCTTTTGGAGCGCGGCTTCTCGGTGGTCGCTTTGTCCGGCGAACTGTCGCAGAACGAACGCACCCACGCGCTGCAATCGCTGCGCGACGGCCGCTCGCGCATTTGCGTGGCGACCGACGTCGCCGCGCGTGGCATCGATCTGCCTAATCTCGGCCTCGTCATCCATGCCGACCTGCCGAACGATTCGGAAGTGTTGCAGCATCGCTCCGGCCGCACCGGCCGCGCCGGCAAGAAGGGCGTGAGCGTCATGTTGGTTCCGCCGGCGCGCCGCCGCAAGGCCGAGATCTTGCTGAAGAACGCCGGCATCGACGCGGTCTGGGGCGTCACGCCGCAGGCCGAAGAGATCCGCGTGCTCGATCAGCAGCGCATGATGCAGGACGTGCTGTTCACCGAAGAGCCGACCGAGGACGACCTGATCTTGGCGCGCGCCTTGCTCGCCGATCGCACGCCGGAAGCCATTGCTTCGGCGCTGGCGCGGCTTTATCGCGCGCGTCTGCCGGCGCCGGAGGATATTCTCGATCCCGGCCAGGATCGATTCCAGAACCGCTTTGAAGACCGAAACGATCGCAGCCGCGGCCGCGACAGCCGCTCGCAGCGCGGCGACGACAATTCCACGCCTTTCGAGCGCCCCGAGCGCAAGCCGCGCGCCCGCGAGAGCCTGCCGGGCGGCAGCGTCTGGTTCCGAGTCTCCGCCGGCAAGCAGAAAAAAGCCGAAGCGCGCTGGCTGCTGCCGATGATCTGCCGCCGCGGCGGCGTCAACAAGGACGAGATCGGCGCTATCCGGATTTACGAAGACCATTCGGAATTCGAGATCGCCAAGGATGCGGTCGACAAGTTCACCATCAAGATCCAGCGCCCGGACAAGGAGCAGCATGTCATCACAGCGCTGCCGAACGGCCCGCAAGGCGAGGGCGCGCCCGTGAAGGCGAGCCCGCCGCCTTTCGCCCCCAAGGCCGAAACAAAGATTGAAACCAGGGTTGAGCCGAAGTTCGAAGCCAAGGTTGCGCCGACATTCGAACCGCGCGCTTCAGACAGGCCGGTGTTCGTCGACAAGCCCCGTTTCGAGAAGAAGCCGTATCTCGGTAACAAGCCGCGCTTCGACAGCAAGCCGGACTACGACAAGAAAAAGCCGGACTACGCCAAGAAGCGCGAATTCGGCACCAAGCCGGGTGGCTTCGAGAAGAAACCCTATCAGGGCAAGAAAACGCATTACGACCACAAGCCGCCGACCGACAGCGCGCCGCGGCGCGACGATAGCAAGCCGGCCTTCGCCAAACGCGACGACAGCAAGCCGCACTTTTCCAAACCGGCTTTCAAGAAATTCAAAGGGCCGAAGAAAAACAAGAAGCCGAAGCACCGGCCCAACCCGATGATCACCGACACGCCGGGCTAAAACTTAAACCTGTTCAGCGTTGAGATAGGCCAGCCGCGCGCCGCAATAGGCGCAGATGAGGCCGAGCGTCAGCGCGGCGAGGCCGGCGATCACGTCGATGGTGCCGCCGAGATTGCCGCTGCGGCTCATGATGCCGCCGGCGGTGGCCACCGCAAAGGCAACCGCGACCAGAAAGCGCTGCGCCAGACGGAAGAGAAAGGCGCGTTCGCGCGCCGCCGCGATCAGATAGGCGCCGGTGCCCCAGCCGGCGAGAAAGCCGGCGCCGCCGATCGCCCACCAGGCCAGTGCCGACGCCATTTGCCGGGGCTGCTCGCGCAACACCGCGTCCAGCCCGGCGCCGAACACCGTCAGCGCAATGTGCACCGACAAAGCCGCGAACACGCCGCAGGCGATGGCGGCGGCATAATGCAGGCGGCGAAGGGCGTCGGCTTCCATGGGTGGTTCCGGGCGTCAGTAGCAAGAGGGTGCGACACTAGCCGATGGCGGTGGCGCGTGCGAACCCGCCGCTTCGCGGCCGATAAGAACCCGGTCTTGAAATTGCGCTCAGGCCTGCGCCAGCGCTGTATGCTGGAGCAAGTCGTGAAATTCGCGTTCCAGGGCCTCGAGCGCGGCGCGCCGCGCCGGCGTCAGCAGCCCCTGGTCGTTCGTCTGAACGTGAACGCTACGCTCGTCGGACTGAGAGAACCCGTCATTGCCGGTCTCCAAGCGCATTGCCATCCCCCGAATTTGGCCTCGAATCATCAAGGCGTATCTGAGTCGGGCGCGGACTAACGACCTGTGGATAACGCCAACTCGGCGATTGATTCCGGCTGTTGCATTTCTGCGACATTTTCGGTCGGCTGTCCGAACGTTGAGTCGCATCAAGGCGTTAGCACGCAGCGTCTTCGCTGCGAGGGCATCGGGCGGGTGTGTGCATGGCTTATGACCCCGACATCGTCGAGACCGATATCCCGGCGCGGCTCGACCGTCTGCCTTGGGGGCGATTTCATAATCTTGTGGTGGCCGCGCTCGGCATCACCTGGATTCTGGATGGGCTGGAGGTGACCTTGGCCGGCGCGCTGGCCGGTGCGCTGAAAGAAAGTCCGGTGCTGCGGTTCAGCAATGTCGATATCGGCCTCGCCAGCAGCGCCTATCTGGCCGGCGCCGTGCTCGGCGCCTTGTTCTTCGGCTGGCTGACCGACCGGCTTGGCCGCAAGAAACTGTTTTTCATCACGCTTGCCGTCTATCTCACCGCGACCGCGGCGACCGCCTTCACCTGGAATATCTGGACCTTCGCCCTGTGCCGGTTTGTGACCGGCGCCGGCATCGGCGGCGAATACGCGGCAATCAACTCGACCATACAGGAACTGATCCCGGCGCGGATGCGCGGCTGGACCGATCTGGTCATCAACGGCAGCTTCTGGATTGGCGCGGCGATTGGCGCTGCCGGGTCGATCGTGCTGCTCGATCCTGCGTTCATCGATCCCGACAAAGGCTGGCGGCTTGCCTTTCTGATCGGCGCGGCGCTGGCGCTGATCATTTTCTTCATGCGGCTTTGGATTCCCGAAAGTCCGCGCTGGCTGATGACGCATGGCCGCGCGGCCGAGGCGCATGCCGTCATCGCCGGAATCGAATCGCGCTTTGCCGGCCTGCCGCCGGCGGCCGGCCTGCCGCGGGTGCGTTTGCGCATGCGGCGCTCGACCCCGCTTGGCGAAGTCGCCCATACGTTGTTGCACCGCTACCGCCAGCGCACATTGGTGGGTCTGAGCCTGATGGCATCGCAGGCGTTTTTCTATAACGCCATCTTCTTTACTTATGCGCTGATCCTCACCGATTTTTACGGCGTACCAGCCAACAATGTCGGCTGGTATCTGCTGCCCTTCGCCGCCGGAAATTTTCTGGGGCCCGTGCTGATCGGCCGGCTGTTCGACACGATCGGCCGCCGGGTGATGATCGCCGTCACGTACATCACCTCCGGTGTGCTGCTCGCCGCCACGGGTTACCTGTTCATGGAGGACCTCATCAGCGCGGAAACGCAGACGTTATGCTGGATGACGATCTTCTTTTTTGCGTCCGCAGCGGCCAGTTCGGCCTATCTCACCGTCAGCGAGAATTTCCCGCTCGAAATCCGTGCGCTGGCCATTGCGTTTTTCTATGCGGTCGGCACCGGCGTCGGCGGCGTCGCCGGGCCGTGGCTGTTCGGTGTGCTGATCGATACCGGCTCGCGTGTCAGCGTATTCGGCGGGTATCTGCTCGGCGCCGTCCTGATGGTCGCGGGCGGTCTGGTGGCGTGGCGCTTCGGCGTCAACGCCGAGCGCCAGCCGCTGGAAACGGTGGCGCGGCCGCTAACCTTCATCGACTGAACGTTGGGTGTTGCGACGAGGTTCGGTGGAGTCATCGTTCTCGGGAAATATCTTGCTTTCGATCCAACCGAGCCCGAACAGGATGATCATCGTCAGCACCACGCCCGACAGCACCAGATGCCAAGCCGCCAAAGCGCAGGCGATGCCCAGCGCCGCGGTCACCCAGACGGTGGCGGCAGTCGTCAAGCCCTGAACGACGCCCGATTTGGCATCGCGCAGCACGACGCCGGCGCCGATGAAGCCAATGCCGGTCAGTACGCCTTGCAACACGCCCTGTACGACGCGGCTCAGCGCATCCGGATTATGGTCGAGGCCGCGAAAATCGATGGCGGTGAGTGCGGCGATGGCCGAGCCGAGGCCGACCAGTGCCAGCGTCCGCATGCCGAGCGGCTTGCCGTGCATCTCGCGGTTGACGCCGATAATGATGCCGACGCCGCTGGCGACCAGCAGGCGCAGGATTTCATCGAGTGCATCGCTTTCCATCCGCGGGCAACGGGTGATGGAACAATAAGTTCCATCAGGCGTGCGCATCAGACGGCTTACTTGCCGGCGCGCCGCGCGCTCATTTTCAGCGCCTCGCGGAAGTCGGCGGAGCGGCCGTATTTCGTTAGCAGGTCGCGGAAGGCTTCCTCGGTGATTTCCGGCAGGTCCTTCATCTGCTCACGGGCCAAGAGGTCGACGGCATCCCAGGTGGCGCGGTCGAACTGCAAGCGCTTGCCGACCAGGTCGTCGGCTTTGGCAGATGCAGTCTTTCGCTTTGGCTTGGTCTTTTTCTGCTTCGCCATGCAGTCGTAACGCCGCGTCGTCCGGAAAGGTTCGCAGCGCCGCTAAATCAACCTTCGCCGATCTCCTTGAGGATTTCCGCGGTGTGTTCGCCGAGACGCGGCGAGGGGCGTTCGCTGGCCGCGCGCCAGCCATCAATGACGATCGGCGTGCGCACGCCGGGGATGCTGCCGCCTTTGGCGGCTTCGCTCGGCAGATCGAGTTTCATGCCGCGCGCGATGACCTGCGGGTCGTTGAACACCTGCTCGAGATTGTTGATCGGTCCGGCCGGCACTTTCTGCTCTTCGAGTTTGGCGAGCAGATCGTCGCGCCTCATCTTTCTGGTCAGCACCGTCAGCTTTTCGAGCAATTCGACGCGGTTCTTCAGCCGGCCGACATTGTCCTTGTAGGCCGGGTCGGCGGCGAGTTCGGGCCCGCCAAGCACATGGCACAGTTTGACATACTGATTGTCATTGCCGGTGGCGATGATGATGTAGCCGTCGGACGTCGGAAATTGCTGATAGGGCACGATGTTGGCGTGCGCATTGCCGAGGCGCTGCGGGATTTTGCCGGACACGAGATAATTGAGCGCCTGGTTGGCGAGAATGCCGACGGTCGAATCGACCAGCGCTGTGTCGACATAGGCGCCTTTGCCGGTCCTCTCGCGTTGCGCCAGGGCGGCCAGAATGCCGACGACCGAATAGACACCGGTGAAAATATCGGAAACCGCGCCGCCGACCTTGGTCGGCGGGCCGTCGGCCATGCCGGTGATATCCATCAGGCCGCCCATGCCTTGGGCCATCAGGTCGTAGCCGGCGCGCGGCGCGTAAGGTCCGTCCTGGCCGAAGCCGGTAACCGAGCAATAAATCAGCTTCGGAAAATCCTTGGCCATGCTCGCGTAGTCGAGGCCGAACTTGCGCAAGCCGCCGACCTTGAAGTTCTCGATCAGAATATCGGATTTCGCCGCGAGCTTGCGCACGATACGTTGACCTTCCTCGGTTTCGAAATCGAGCTCGATCGAACGCTTGCCGCGGTTGGCGGCATGGAAATAGGCCGCGCCGAGATGGCCGCCATCCGCGGCTTCGACAAAGGGAGGACCCCAGCCGCGGGTGTCGTCGCCGGCGCCCTTGCGTTCGACCTTGATGACGTCGGCGCCGAGATCGGCCAGCGTCTGCCCGGCCCAGGGCCCGGCCAGGATGCGGGCCAGTTCGAGGACGCGGACACCGGCGAGGGGTTTAGACATAAGTTGAACTCCGGGGTCGCAAGGAATGTCGGCGGGGTTATAAATGCATCATTGATCGCTGGCCAGATCGGATTCTCCTGACAATTGAATGGCCTTGCGGTGCAACATGCAGCAACACTATGGCGCTATGTCACACTGCCGGGTAGGGTGAAAACAGCCAAATGGCTCGCCCACCGGCTAACATGCCGGGCGAATGCAATGCGGCGGGTGCGCCCGCCGCCAGAAAATTTATGGAGGATACCCAATGACGACCAAGAAATTTGTCACGGCGATTTTGGCCGGCGCGGCCGCTATCGTGCTGTCGGCTTCGGCCCAGGCCCAGGTGACGATGAAGGCCTCGCACCAGTTTCCGGGCGGCAAGGGCGATCCACGCGATGAGATGGTGCAGATCATCGCCAAGGAAATGAAATCCGCCGGCGTCGACATCCAGGTTTACCCGGGCGCTTCGCTGTTCAAGCCGAACGATCAGTGGAACGCGCTGGTCAATGGCCAGCTCGACTTCGCCGCGTTCCCGCTCGATTACGCTTCGGGCAAGGTCGGCGCTTTCAGCGCCACGCTGATGCCCGGTCTGGTGCGCAACCATGACCGCGCCCAGCGGCTCAACAACTCGCCCTTCATGAAGGACATCAAGGCCAAGATCGAAAAGGCCGGCGTCATCGTCGTTGCCGATGCTTGGCTGGCGGGTGCGATCGCCTCGAAGAAGGGCTGCATCCGCAAGCCGGATGACATCAAGGGCATGAAGGTTCGCTCCGCCGGACCGACTTTCGCCCAGATGTGGCAGAAGGCCGGCGCCTCGATCGTCAACATTCCGTCGAACGAAGTCTACAACGCGCTGCAGACCGGCGTTGCCGACGGCACCGACACGTCGGCCGGCAGCTTCATTTCGTTCCGCATCTACGAGCAGGTCAAGTGCATCACCGCGCCAGGCGAGAACGCGCTCTGGTTCATGTACGAGCCGGTGCTGATGTCGAAGAAGAGCAACGACAAGCTGTCGAAGGAGCAGAAGGACGCCTTGATGAAGGCCGGCAAGAAGTCGGAAGAATACTTCAACAAGGAAACCCGCGGCCTCGATGCGAAGATGGTCGAGACCTTCAAGAAGAACAATGTCGAGGTCGTTACGCTGACCCCGGCCGAGTACGATGCCTGGGTCAAGATTGCCCAGGACAGCTCGTACAAGGTGTTCGCCGCCGAAGTCCCCGACGGCAAGAAGCTCATTGACGCGGCGCTCTCCGTCAAATAATCGCTGCAGTATCTGATCGGCCGGCGCTCAAGCGCCGGCCGATTTTCTCTTAGGTCGATAGCGGGGCGGCAATGGATTTGATCAGTCGCGGGGTGCGAGGGCTCTCGCTGCTGCTGGGCGTTTGCGCGGCTGCGTTAACGGCGGCGGCGGTGGTGGTCGTCTGTCAGATGGTGTTCGTACGCTATATCCTCAACGAAACGACGATCTGGCAAACCGATTTCGTCACCTACAGCCTCGTTGCCGCGACTTTCATCGGCAGCCCCTATGTTCTGCTGACCAAGGGCCACGTCAATGTCGACGTGGTGCCGATATATTCCGGCCCCCGCGCACGTTTCGTGCTCGCGCTGGTGGCCATCTCCATCTCGCTTTTGTTCGTGCTGGCCATGACCTGGCTCACCGCCAGCTTCTGGCTTGAGTCATGGGAAAACAACTGGCGCTCGGATTCGATGTGGCGCGCCCGGCTCTGGATTCCCTACGCCGCGATGCCGATCGGCCTCGGCGTTCTTTCGCTGCAGTATCTCGTGGATTTTTTCGACCTTGTGACAGGGCGCGAGCCGCCGTTCGGCATGACCGGTGAAGGGCCGCAAGTTTCGATCGAAGAGGCCGGCACATGAGCCCATCAATGCAGGGCGTTCTCGTCCTCGTCACCACCATCCTGGTCTTCCTGACCGGCGCGCCGGTCGCCTTCGCGCTCGGCGCGGTCGGCGTTAGCTTCCTGATCATCTTCCAGGGCTTCGACTCGCTGCATGTCGCCGCCGAGACCTTGTACTCCGGCCTGCACGATTTCACGCTGGTATCGATTCCGATGTTCATCATGATGGGCGCGGCGATCGGTTCGTCGCCGGCGGGCCGCGATCTCTATATCGCACTCGACCGCTGGCTTTATCGCGTGCCCGGCGGGCTCGTGCTGTCGAACCTCGGCGCTTGCGCCATCTTCGCCGCCTTGACCGGATCGTCGCCGGCGACCTGCGCCGCCATCGGCAAGATGGGCATTCCGGAGATGCGCAAGCGCGGCTATCCTGACGCGGTAGCCACCGGCTCGATCTGCGCGGGCGGCACGCTCGGCATTCTCATCCCGCCGTCGATCACCTTCATCCTTTACGGCATCGCCACCGAGACCTCGATCGGCCGTTTGTTTCTTGCCGGCGTCCTTCCCGGCCTGCTGCTGACCGGGCTCTTTATGCTCTGGACGCTCGGGTATATCTGGTACTCGGGGTTCCGCGCCTATGAGGCCGACTTCCGTTACACATGGACGGAAAAATTCGCGGCCATTCCGAAAGTCGCGCCTTTCCTCCTGATCGTGTTCGCCGTGATGTACGTGCTGTATGGCGGCATCGCTACGCCGTCGGAAGCCGCCGGCGTCGGCGCCGCCTTCTGCGTGATCCTCGCGGTTGTCATCTACCGCATGTGGAATCCGAAACAGTGGTGGACGATCCTGCGCTCGACGACCCGCGAGTCGGTGATGATCCTCATGATCATCGCGACCTCGGTGCTGTTCGGCTACATGCTGACGTCGCTCTACATCACCCAGACCCTGGCCAACGCAATCGCCGACATGGAGGTCAATCGCTGGGTCCTGATGGGGCTCATCAATGTTTTCCTGCTTGTATGCGGCTGCTTTATTCCGCCCGCCGGCATCATTCTGATGACGGCGCCGATCCTGCTGCCCATTATTACGGCAGCCGGTTTCGATCCGGTCTGGTTTGGCGTCATTGTGACAATCAACATGGAAATCGGGCTGATTACGCCGCCGGTCGGCCTCAACCTGTTCGTCGTCAATGCGATTGCGCCGGACGTTCCCACCAAGACCGTGCTGTGGGGTTCTGTCCCCTATGTCGCAATGATGATTCTCGCACTCATAATAATGTCTATCTTCCCTGAGATAGCGACCTGGTTGCCTGATTATCTCATGGGGCCGGCCGTAGAGGCAAAATGAACACGTCGTTCTTTGGCGAACTTCTTCAGACCATCTCCGACCGTGGCCGGGCGCTGCTCGACCGCGGCCGTGACAAACGGGCCGATGGTTCGGCGCGTTCGGAAAGCCTGATCGAATTGTGCGAGCATTTACTGTCCGGCCGTGGCGAAGCCTCGGGCGTGGCGGTGGCGCGCGAGATCCTGACCAATTACGCCGAATTGAAGCCTGAGCATCGCGTGACTTTCTTCGAAATGCTGGCGCAGCGCTTCGGCACCGATCCGGCGCGCATGGAAAAGGCGATAGAGACCTGGCGCGCGCAGCCGTCCGACGCGACGGCGGCTCTCGTGCATGACGCCTCCGAGCCGCGCCGGCAGGAGTTGTTTCGCCGTCTCAATCTGGCGCCGGGCGGCACCCAGGCGCTGGTCCACATGCGCGAACAATTGCTCGACGTCATCGGCAATCGCGACGATCTCGCGCCGGTCAATGACGACTTCGTCCATCTGTTCTCGTCCTGGTTCAATCGCGGTTTTCTCGTGCTGCGCCGCATCGACTGGTCGACGCCGGCCATCGTCTTGGAAAAAATCATCCGCTACGAAGCCGTGCACGAAATCCGCGGCTGGGACGATCTGCGCCGCCGCATCGATCCACCGGATCGGCGCTGTTTCGCGTTCTTTCATCCGGCTCTGGTCGACGAGCCTTTGATCTTCGTCGAGGTCGCGCTGGATCGCGACATTCCCGGCGCCATCGCGCCGATTCTCGCCAGCGGCCGGCTGGATTTCGCGCCGCTGGAGAAGACGCGCGTCGCGGTGTTCTATTCGATCTCGAATTGTCAGCGCGGCCTTGCCGGCGTGTCGTTCGGCAACTTCCTGATCAAGCAGGTGGTCGAGGAGCTGTGCCGCGAGTTGCCCAAGCTGTCGACCTTCGTCACTTTGTCGCCGGTGCCGAATTTTGCGCGCTGGCTGGCGCGTGAGATGAAGGCGGAGACGTCCGCCGCGCTCGGCGAGGCCGACCGCGCGCTGCTGTCGCTAATGGAACGGCCGCATTGGTGGACCGATCCGGAAATATTTTCCCAGCTCGAAGACCCGCTACTGCGCGCGGCGGCGTTTTACTATTTGCGGGCGAAGACGCCGTCCGGCCTGCCGGTCGATGCTGTCGCGCGTTTCCACCTCGGCAATGGCGCGCGGCTCGAGCGCATCAACTGGCTCGGCGACACGTCCGACAAGGGCATCGCGCAAGGCGCCGGCCTGATGGTCAATTATCTCTACGATCTCGACGATATCGAGAAGAACCACGAAGCCTTTGCCGAAGGCCGCACCGTGGTCGCATCGAACGCGGTCCAGCGCCTGTTGCGCCCGTCCCTGGAACTGGTCCCGATCGCGGGGTGATCAGGATTTTCCATACACCGGCACGATGGCGCCGCGTGTAACCTTGTTATCGGGCGAGGCGAGAAACAAAATCGTCGCCGCCACTTCCTCAACCTTCGGCCATTTGTCGAAATCCGCTTTCGGCATCGCCGCGCGATTGGCCGGCGTGTCCATGATCGAAGGTGCCACCGCATTGACCAGAATGCCGTCCTTCGCCACTTCCTCGGCCAGCGCGATGGTCAGGGTGGCGACGCCGGACTTGGCGATCGTATAGGCGGTCATGCCGGTGCCTGCGCGCGGCTCCAGCGCCGGACGCGCCGCGACATTGACGATGCGGCCGCCGTTACCGGCCATCGCCTTGAGGGCAGCACGGCAGCACAAAAAGCACGACACCAGGTTGCCGTCGATCTGCGCCATCAGCGCGGCCTTGTCGGTGTCGGCTACTTTGCCCGGCGCAAAACCGCCGGCGATATGGATCGACGCCCACAACGGTACATCCGCGTAAAGTCTTGCGACCGCGGCCTCGTCGGCGAGATCGCCGGCCGCGATCAGTTTCACCTTTGGATTGTCGCGGTGTTCGAAATGCTGCGCTTCGCTGTCACGCCGGTACGGCACAATGCAAGTCGCGCCTTGCGCGAGCAGGCCGCCGACCACCGCCGCACCCAGCGCGCCGGTGCCGCCGGTGACGACCACGTGCTTGCCGGCAAAGTCCATTTTATTTCCTTTGCGCATGATCTTATCCGAAAACCGGTTCCCACTTTTCGGGATCATGCGCTAACCTCTCCCGCGCTTCACCCGCATCGGCAGAACCTGAAGCTCGACCCAGTTGGCGACTTCGCTGACCCGCAGTTTCTTGTCGAGCACATTGCGGCTAATGCCGTGCCGCCACGACAAACGCTTGCATTCCGGATTGGCGTCGAGATCGTCGAGATCCTGCGCGAAGGCCTTGACGTCGGTTTCCTCGGCGAAAAAGCCTTCGCCGATCAGCCGCGTGCCGATGCGGCGCACGATAGCCGCCAGTTCACGCAGCGGATATTCCGGGTGGTACTGCACGCCCCAGGCGATCGACCCCTTGGTGCGGAATTCGACGCTCTGCACTTCCGAGGTGGCGTTGCTGGCCAGCACGGTGGCGCCCGGCGGCAGCACCTCGACCTCGTCGAGATGCACTGTCGGCGCGTTGAAGACGTCGAGCTTGCCGACATACATTGGATGCTTGCGGCCGGCTTCGGTCAGCCTGATGCCGCGGCCAAAGCCGATCTCGCGGCCCTTCGGATTTTTGCGCACCACGCCGCCGGCCGCGACGGTGATGATCTGCAAGCCCCAGCACGAGCCGAACACCGGCGTCCCCGTGGTCAGCGCTTCGCGGACCAGTTCGACCTGCCGGGTGACGGCGTCGCCGCCGTGATAGACGTGCAGGCTGGAGCCGGTGATGGCGATGCCGTCATAGCCTTGCAGCGCTTCGCCCTTGGGCAGCAGCGCCGTGGTGTCGGCCGGATAGCAGATGTCCACCGCCGCGCCGGGCAGCAATTCGCGCAGCAGGTCGGAATAGCCCTTGCTTGCCGCCGTGCCGCCGAACGAGACGTGTTCGGCCATGGTTTCGGGTGAATTGCCTTCGATAACGAGCAGGCGGGGGGAGGGCATTTCCGGTCCTTGAAACGAATGCGAGCCTGGCGAGTATAAACAAAATGTATGTCCGAACTCTTATTTCAACGCCATTTATGTCCACGCCGTGGCGCTTGGGCCATCGCGGTCATTTTGGCGGACTTTAAGCGAAATTAACGCGCCGGGCGCTAGATTGTGTCCTCTTCATCTTTCAGGCCCGAAAGCTTAAATCCAGGCCATGGCCGACTACGACCTCGCGATTATTGGCGGCGGCATTAACGGAACCGGCCTGGCGCGCGACGCCGCCGGCCGCGGCTTGCGCGTGCTGCTTGTCGAAATGAACGATTTGGCCTCCGGCACATCGTCGGCTTCGTCCAAGCTGATCCATGGCGGATTGCGCTACCTCGAACACGGCGCCTTTCGGCTGGTGCGCGAGGCGCTCGGCGAGCGCGAGGTGCTGCTGCGCATGGCGCCGCATCTGATCTATCCGATGCGCTTCGTGTTGCCGCCGATGCCGGGCCTGCGCGCGCCGCTCAAGCTTCGCTTCGGCCTCATGCTTTACGACTGGCTCGGCGCGCGCAAGCTGCTGCCGCCATCGAAGACCGTCGATCTGACGCATCACGTCGTCGGCCAGCCGCTCAAGCGCATCTTCCGTTACGCCTTCGAATATTCCGATTGCTGGGTCGATGACAGCCGACTCGTCGTGCTGAATGCGCTCGACGCGGTGGAGCGCGGCGCCACCATCCGCACGCGGACGCGCTGTGTGCGCGTCGAACGGCGCGACGAATGGGAACTGGTGCTGAACAATCGCGGCAAGCGCGAGACTGCGACCGCCCGCGTTCTGGTCAATGCCGCCGGGCCCTGGATCGGCGAAGTGGCCGAGACCATCATGCGCCAGCCGTTGAAGGTGCCGGCGCGCCTGATCAAGGGCAGCCACATCGTCGTGCGCCGGCGCTTCGAGCATTCCAGCGGCTATATCCTGCAAGCCGGCGACGGCCGCGTCGTCTTCGCTTTGCCGTTTGCCGGCGAATACACCTTGATCGGCACTACCGATGAAAACTTCGTCGGCGACCTGAAATCGCCGGCGCCGGATTCGTCCGAAATCATGTATCTCTGTGACGTCGCCAACCAGTACTTCCGCGACAAGATCACGCCGGACGAACTGGTGTGGTCATATTCCGGCGTGCGCTCGCTTTACAATGACGGCGCCGGCAAGCCGGAAAATGTCACGCGCGATTATGTGCTGACGCTCGACGAAAAGAAAAAGCTGGCGCCGCTTTTGACCATCTATGGCGGCAAGATTACGACTTACCGGCGGTTGGCCGAACAGACCATGGCCAAGTTGAGCTATGTCTTGAAGGGCAACAAAGCGGCCTGGACCGCGGGCTCGTCCTTGCCGGGCGGTGAGTTTCCGCCGGAAGGTTTCGACGAAGTCGTCACCGAGATGATGGGGCGCTGGCCGTTCCTGACCAAGTCGATGGCGCAGCGTCTGGCGCGCGCCTATGGCCTGCGCTGCGAACGCATTCTCGGCGACGCCACCAGCATGGACGATCTCGGGCCGCTGTTGACCGGCGATCTGACCGGCGCCGAATTGCGCTATCTGGTCGAGCACGAATGGGCGCAGACGGCTGACGATGTTTTGTGGCGGCGCAGCAAGCTCGGCCTGTCGGCCAGCGCCGAGGAGCGCACCGAGATCTCGCAGTTTATTGCCTCGTTGAGCGAGCCGGCAGTAAAGTCCGATGCCGGTGAAGCCGCGCTCTGAGCCGGGCGGCCATGGTTATCGGCCGGTTAACGCGATCGAATAAATTGCCTCGCGCGGCTTTATCACACCGCCATACCTTTATGCTTGAATCCTCGTGTAGATTATCTGTTTCATGAGCGGTCAGCCTATGCCGATCGATACACGCTCCCTCGAAGCCCGTTTCGCCGCCGCCAAGGTGCTCATCGTCGATGACGAGCACTATATGCGCAAGGTCGTCCGCACATTGCTGATGAGCATCGGCGTGCGCACGATCTATGAAGCGGCCGATGGCCCGGCCGGACTGGAAACGATCCGCACCGTGATGCCGGATTTCGTCATTCTCGACTGGGAAATGCCGGGTCTGGACGGCGCCGGCTTCGTCCGCATGGTGCGCTCGCCGCAGACATTCCCGCTGCCGGAAATCCCGATCATCATGCTGACCGGCCACGGCGAGCGTTCGCGCGTGATTCAGGCGATCGAACTGGGCGTCAACGAATTTTTGCTCAAGCCGGTGTCGTCCAAGGCGCTGCGCGACCGCATCATCGCGGTCATGACCAAGCCGCGCCCGGTCGTGAACGTGGGCGGCTATTTCGGCCCCGCCCCCCGCAAGCTCGTCGATATCCACCAGGACAACGACGATGCCGGTCATCTCGTGATGCTGAGCTGATTCTGGCCGCTGCTGCCGTGACGGCGGCGCTTTCGTAAATATCGGTTCGCCCTTGCGCGTATTCTGCGCTAGCCTCGGCCGGCTTCAAGCCGGGGGCCGTCTTTTGCCGAACCATCTCATTGCCATTGACCAAGGCACGACCTCGACGCGGGCCATTGTGTTTGACGCGGACCTCAAGCCGCGCGCCACTGCGCAGCGCGAGCTGAAGCAGATCTATCCGAAGCCGGGATGGGTCGAGCACGATCCGGAGGAAATCTGGCAGGCCACAATTGCCACCGTGCGCGAGGCGATGGCGGCGGCTCATCTGACCACAAAACATATCGCCGGCATTGGAATTACCAACCAGCGCGAAACCAGCGTGATATGGGACCGTGCCGCCGACAAGCCGATTCACAATGCTGTCGTGTGGCAGGACCGGCGGACAGCCGACTACTGCGATAGCTTGCTGACCTCCGGTCATGAACCGGAGATCGCGGCCAAAAGCGGGCTGCTGCTCGACCCTTATTTCTCCGCCAGCAAGATCGCCTGGCTGCTCGACAATGTCGAAGGCGCGCGCGCCAAGGCGCAGGCCGGGGCGCTGGCCTTCGGCACTATCGACAGCTTTCTGCTGTGGCGGCTGACCGGCGGCAAGGTGCACGCGACCGACGCCACCAATGCCGCGCGCACCATGCTGCTCGATATCGGCACGGGCCAATGGGACGATGCTCTGTGCAGTATATTCGGTGTCCCGCGCGGTCTGCTGCCGCAAGTCAAAGACAGCTCTGGCGAATTCGGCATCACCGCGCCGGAACTGTTCGGCGGGCCGATCCGTATCCTTGGCATCGCCGGCGACCAGCAGGCGGCGACTGTCGGGCAAAGCTGTTTCAAGCCCGGGATGATGAAGTCCACTTACGGCACCGGCTGCTTCGTCCTGCTCAACACCGGCGCGGCGCGCGTCGCCTCGCGCAACCGGTTGCTCACGACCATCGCCTATCAATTGGACGGCAAGCGCACCTATGCGCTGGAAGGCGCGATTTTCATTGCCGGCGCCGCGGTGCAATGGCTGCGCGATGGCCTGAAGATCATCGCCAAATCGTCGGACGTCGGCGCGCTCGCCGCCCGTGCCGATCCGGCCGAAGACGTCTATCTGGTGCCGGCTTTTGTCGGATTGGGGGCGCCTTATTGGGACCCGCAGGCGCGTGGCGCGATTTTCGGGCTGACGCGCAATTCCGGCGCGCCGGAAATCGCCCGCGCCGCGCTCGATGCGGTCGGCTACCAGACCCGCGACCTGCTTGAAGCGATGCACGCCGACTGGCCGGCTTCGGCGTCGGCGCAAACCATCCTGCGTGTCGACGGCGGCATGACCGCCAGCGATGCCTGCATGCAGTTCCTCGCCGACATCCTGGCAAGCCCGGTCGACCGGCCGGTGGTGATGGAGACGACGGCCTTAGGCGCGGCCTATCTGGCCGGACGCGCTGCGGATCTATGTCCCGATCTCGATGGCTTTGCCGCGCAATGGCGTCTCGATCGACGTTTCGAACCGGAGATGGAGCCGGCACTCCGCGTCCGTAAATATTCCGGCTGGAAGGACGCGGTCTCCCGCACATTAACGGCAAAGTGACCATTCCCCGACATTATCGGGTGTCCGGCAGTCGGTCCAAGTCACACGACAATGAGCATCAGCGGCAAGCATGCGGAGTATCTGGCCCAGCAGCTCAATGTGCTGCTGGTCGACGACAATGCGTTCACGCGCAAGCTGGTGCGCGCTCTGCTCTATAACATCGGCGTCAAGTCGATCGCCGAAGCGGCCGACGGGATTGCCGCGCTGGAAGCGATCCGCCAGAGCCCGCCCGACGTGATCATCCTCGACTGGGAAATGCCGCTTTTGAACGGGCCGGAGCTGGTGCGCATCGTGCGCTCGCCCGGTGTCTTTCCGGCGCCCGATGTGCCGATCATCATGCTGTCGGCGCATGGCGAGCGCTGGCGCATCGTCGAGTCGGTCAAGCTTGGGGTCAACGAGTTCCTGTGCAAGCCGGTCTCTGCCAAATCGCTGCTCGACCGGCTGGTGTCGATCCTGGTCAAGCCGCGCGAGAGTGTGCAATTCGGCGGTTATTACGGACCGGCCCCGCGATCGCCTGGGCCGGCGATTGAACGCACGCCGGCGGCGTCAAAACTCATGACGCACGCCAGATAAGCGACGATTGCTCGATTATTGTTGGGCCGCCGGTTCGGCACTGGCCGGGGGTGGTGCTGCTGCCGGCGTGTTGCCGGTCAGCCGGTCGATCGCCGAGCGCACGGAATCGCGGGTGGTGCGTTCGCGTACCGCATTCAATAAAGGCGCGGCGGCGCCGGAGCGGCGGATCAACGCCTCCGGGTCCGGCAGCATCAGCGGGTCATACCACGGGCCTTGCACGATGAAGGGCAGCTCAAATGCCGGCGCGCCCGCCCGCGCCGATATCAAGGTGGCGACGCCTTTGAGGTCCACTTCGCGTTCGGGAATGGACGCGGTGCCGGCCAAAGCCAGCCGCACCGCCGAGCCGACGATTTTGACATCCTCGACCGAAGCGGTGCCCTTGACGATCTTCAAGGTGACACCGATCTTGTCATAGGGCGTGCTGCCGGTGCGGAATTCGCCGCCGCCCGACAGTGGTCGGCGTTCGAGACGGCGCAGCAGCTGTTCGACATTCAATCCGGTCAGCGCGCCGCTCGAGCCGTTCAGCGCGGCGGTGCCATTCAGCGTGCGGGTGACGCCGAGCAC
Source organism: Rhizobium sp. Q54 (assembly GCA_945870035.1). Taxonomy (GTDB): domain Bacteria; phylum Pseudomonadota; class Alphaproteobacteria; order Rhizobiales; family Xanthobacteraceae; genus Pseudolabrys. The sequence continues at coordinate 28,901 of CAMBQQ010000026.1, forward strand.
GCTTTCGCCAGTGCCCTCGACGTTGAACGAAATATTGCCTTTGCCGGTGAGCCGGTTCAGGCCGAACAATTGGCCGAGGCAGGTTTCCAGATCGACATCGATGAACTGCATCTGCGATTTTACATCGATGCCGGCTTCGAAATTGGCCAGCGCCAGCGAACCCTTGATGACGCCGCCATAGGCCTGCGCCTCGCCGACGGTGACCGCCAGTTGACCGCCGCGCAGATTGGCGCCGATGGCGGTGCGGCCCAGTTTGGCATTCGACAAAACGACATTGGCGGCCGACAGCCGCAGGTCGAAATCCATGCCGGACAGGCCTTTCGGCGCGATGCGGGTGCTGTTCCATTCGCGCTGATTGGTGGTCAGCAGGCGCACGGTCGAAACATAAGGCGTCAGGTCGAGCGTGTCGGCGGCCAAAGTGCCTTGCAGCGTCTGCCGTCCGTCGGTGGCGAAGGTCAGCACGCCTTCGGCGCTGTTGCCGTCGAGTTCGACATTGACGCCCGACAGGCCGATGGTGCCGCCGACGACATTGGTCTGTGCCTTGATTGCGAAACGGCCGAAGCCGCCGCCCGGCGGCGGATTGTTCCCTGACCAAAGCAGCGCTGCGCGCAACGAGGCGGCGTCGGCGGCGAGCGTGCCCTCGACCTTGAGCGTAGGCTTGACACTGAACGAGCCTTCGAAAGCGGCTTTCATCGGCGCGCCCGCGACGCGCAGTTTTACGCCGGTGCGGTTGCCGAGCAGCGCCGCCGGAAAATCGGCCAGCGCAATGCTGGCGTCAACCGGCTGATCGCGCCAGATGAAATTGCCGGTGGCGCCGAATGTTTTAGAAATCGACGGCCAGGCCAGCGAGAAGTCGACATTGCTCAAAGTCTCGACAGACTTGTTGCCAAGGTTGCGCAGGACGATGGTGCCGTTGTCGATGCGCATCTCGGAGAACGCCGCCACCGGGCGCGTGTCGATCTTGTTCTTGCCGCGCGCCAGCGCATCGATCAGCACCGACCAGTTGGACCGGCCGTCGGCTTCAAGGTCGATGGCGATGGTCGGACGCTCGAGTGCGACATCGGCGATCTCGACGCGGCCGATCAGCAGCGGGAAAAATCGCAGGCGTGCGGTCAGCCGTTCGGCGGTCAGCGCCGGCCGATTGGCGTCGCCGAGCACGACGTCGCCGAAACTGACGCTGCCGTTGGGAAACAGCGAGACGGTCGCTTTGCCGCGCAGGATCGGGTCAAGGCCGGTGGCCGAACGGATGCCGGCCAGGACCTCGGCGCGCACGGCGTCGGGCGAGATCAGGTAGCCGGCCGTGGTCAGCACGCCGGCCGCGGCCGCGAAGACGGCCAACAGCACGAAACCCAGGCGTCGGATGCCAGCGGAGGCCGTCAATGGGGATATTTCCGGTTAAACGAGTGCGGGCGACGGAGGACTATACCATCGGGCCCGCTACCGCCAACCTGGGCGGGCTCTGTGACCCTTTCATGGCCGGGGTCAGCCGGATCAACAGGATGACCGGGACGATTCCGGCGGCAACAATCAGGAGCGCCGCCAGTGCGCCCTCCTCGAAGCTGCCGCGGCTGGCGTACTGATAGATCGAGGTCGATAAAGTCTCCACGTTGAGCGGCCGCAGCAGCAGCGTCATCGGCAATTCCTTCAGGCAATCGACGAAGACCAGTAGCGCCGCCGCCGCCAGCGCTGGACGCAGCAGCGGCAAATGGATGCCGCGCAAAACCCTGAACGGACCGGCGCCCGACAGCCGCGCCGCGTGATCCAGTTCGCGCGGCAGGTGGGCGAGACCGGCCTGCACCATGCCGATCGACATCGAGGCGAAGCGCGCGGTGTAGGCGACGACCAGTGCGGCGCTCGATCCGGCCAGCACCAGGCCGACCTGCGCGCCGGTCGCCCAGACGGTCAGCGCATTGATTGCTTCGTCGATCGCGACCATCGGCGACAGTAGCCCGAGCGCCAGCACGGTTCCCGGAACGGCGTAGCCCATGCTCGCCACCGCCAGACAGACACGCAGCGACGGGATGCGTACCGCGCGCAACGGCAGCGCGGTGGCAACGCCAATCGCGAGCACGGCCAGCGTGGCGACGCTTGCGAGAGCGACGGTGTTGGCGGTGTGGAGCAGGAGGTCGCCGTCGAAGCCTTGCATCAGCAGGCGCGTCATCGCCTCGCGCACAAGAAATACGGCCGGCAGGATGAAACCGAGAAACACCGGCGTCAGGCAGGCCGCCATGGCGAGCCATGCGGCTTTGCCGTTGAGTTCGATGCGCATCGTCGCGCGCAGGCTGGAAGCCGCCATGCGGTAATTTTGCCACCGCCGTCCGTAGCGTTCCAGTGCGATCAAGGCAGCGACCAGCACCAGCATGGCGAGTGCGATCTGAGTAGCGCCCGGCAGGCTGCTGCGGTTGAGCCACGTCGTGAAGATCGATAGCGTCATCGTCTGCACGCCGAGATATTCGGAGGCGCCGATATCGTTGAGCGCTTCGAGCAGCGCCAGCGCTACGCCGACGGCAATCGCCGGGCGCGCCAGCGGCAGGCTAATTCTGTAAAACACCCGCCACGGCCGTGCGCCGAGCGTGCGCGCCGCATCGCTGAACGTTGCCGATTGGCTCTGAAACAGCGCACGCGCCGCGAGATAGACGTAAGGATAAAGCACCGCGCCGAAGATGAAGATCGCGCCACCGAGCGAGCGGATCGGCGGAAACCAGTAATCGCCGGCGTGCAGGCCGGACACGGCGCGCAGAGCGCTCTGCACCGGCCCGGCGCTGTCGAGCAGATCGGCGTAGATATAGGCGGCGATGTAGGTCGGGATCGCCAGCGGCAAGGGCAGCAGCCATTGCAAACTGTCGCGTCCGGGAAACTGGAATGTTGTCACCAGCCACGCCGGGATGATTCCGGCCAGCACGGTGACGATAGCGACGCCGGCGAGCAGCAGCACGGTCTGCACGCTCGCCACCGGCAACACATAGGCCGCGAGATGCGGCCACAAATCGGCATCGCCGACCCACGCCATGCCGGCCAGGCTGAGCAAGGGTGCCGCCACCAATGCGGCGGCAACCAGCGCGATGGCGATGCTCGTGAGGCTGGTGGCCGACAATGAAGCGACGGCTCCGCGTGAAGTGGAGCCGTCGACAGGGTTACGCATGAAGAACCCGCGCGCTTAAATCAGTTGTCGAAACCAACCTTGTCGACCAAAGCCGCCGCCGCCTTCTTGTTGTCGGCGATCTTGGCGAGCGGCAGGCTGTCGGCCTTCAGCGTGCCGTAGCCGGCGATGATCGGATTGATCGCAACGCCGGTGCGCAGCGGATACTCGAAGTTGGCGTCGGCATAGATTTGCTGGGCCTTCTCGCCGGCCAGCCATTCGATCAGCTTCATGGCGTTGGCCTTGTTCGGCGCACTCTTGGTCAGCACGACGCCTGAAACGTTCACATGTGTGCCGCCGCCTTCGAAGGTCGGCAGGATCACTTTGGTGGCGTCCGCCCAGGCTTTTTGCGCGGGGTTTTTCGTCATCAGCGCCCAGTAATAGGTGTTGCCGATGCCGAGATCGCACTTGCCGGCCGCGACGTCGCGCGCGGTCTCGCGATCGCCGCCCGCCGGCTTCTGCGCCAGATTGGCCTTCACGCCGCGCAGCCAGGTTTCCGCCTTGGCTTCGCCGTGCTTGGCGATGTACGCGGCGATCAGCGCGTTGTTGTACATGTGCTGGCCGGAGCGGATGCAGATCTTGCCCTTCCATTTCGGATCGGCGAGTTCGTCATAGGTGATGGCGTCCTGCTTGACCCGTTCTTTCGAGGCGTAGATGACGCGCGCGCGCATCGAGATGGCGTACCAGTGACCTTCCGGGTCGCGGAATTGCGGCGCCACCACCTTGTCGAGCGCGGGCGACACGATCGGCTGGCTGATGCCGGCTTTGACCGCGTCTTCGAGCCGGCCGATATCGACGGTCAGCAGCACGTCGGCGGGGCTGAGCGCGCCTTCGGTCTTGATGCGCTGCTCGAGGCCGGAACTGGCCGAGATGACGTTGACCTTGATGCCGGTGTCCTTGCTGAAGGCGTCGAACAGCGGCTGGATCAGTTTGGTCTCGCGATAAGTGTAGACGTTGACGTCGCCCGCTTGCGCGAGCGCGGGGCTGGAGGCGGCGGTCACGGCGATGGCCGCGGCGAACAGAGCGGCGGTGTTGACCCGGTTGAACATGGCAAGTCTCCTGGCAAAAAACGAAATTCGTCGGCGCGGGCGCAGCCGTCCGGAACCTGTACGCTATCTGGCGGTGCCGAGGGCATCGGGTCAAGTCAAATTCTACTTATATATCAATAGATTAGAACCATTATAATATAGGGACTGACAGCTATTCGGGGAGATTCACTTTGCCCGCCATGGAGATAGATCGGCGATTCCGCGTCTGCTGAGCTGCTTGCGACAATCTGCCCCGAAGCGGCACTTACTCCGCTACCGGATTGTGGTGGTTGGACCCGATGCCGGCGTCGCGTCGGCGATTTCGGCGATCATCTTCTTGACGATGGCCTCGCCGAATGAGGTGAAGTCCTTGGCTTCGACGACGAAGCTGCCCGGCCCGCCGGTGACGTTGTCACGGTAATATTTCGCCAGCCCGCCGGGCGGATTGGTGTGTTCGGGATTCCACGGCATCGGCGTCTCGGACAGGATCACCAGCCCGTTGATGACGACGCCGATGCGCAGCGCTTCGTCGCGCGCCGCGGCGACGTCGCGGCCGGAATTGTTGGTGCCGTCGCCGGAGACGTCGATGGTCTGCCGCTCGGCGAAATAGGGCGCGCGCGCGAACTGCGCCACCGCGCCGTCAATGCCGCCGCTGATCGAGGTGCGGTCGGCGAAGGCGCGCGGCGATTCGAGCAGTTGATCGGCAAAAGCCTGCGCCGCCTTCGGCCCGTCGATCAAGGTCCAGTCGATGACGACCTTCTGGTTGCCGTAGCCGGACCACTCCATGAACAGAACCGCGATGCGTTGGTTGCGGCCGGAACGTATGGCCTCGAGCACGCGCGTATTGGTGATGGCGGCGGCATAGCCTTCGCGCTGCAGCTTGAACTTCACACCGTTGACGCTGCGCGACACATCCGCCGTCAGCACCAGCAGGAGATCGACTTTCTCGGCCGCGCGCGCGGGCGAGATGAAAGCCGCGATGAGCAGCGTCGTGAGAACGATGGCGCAATGCAGGATTCGGCGCATGACTACCTCTCTCGAGGCAGCAAGCTTAGCCGAACTGTCTTATTCCGCCAGTACGCGGGTGGCCGGGAAGGCGACTTCTACCAGGGTTCCATCGTCGGGCTGGCTGGTGATGCGGAAGCGGGCGTGGTTGGCCTCGGCCAAAGCCTTGGTGATCGGCAGGCCCAAGCCGGTGCCGCTCGATCCCCAGCGCGACGACGTCGCCAACTGGCGGAACGGTTCGAGCGCGGTCTGCAATTCGTTCTCGCTCATGCCGACGCCGGTGTCGCGCACGCGCAGCACCGCCTCGTTGTCGTCATTGAGCGCGGTCGAGACGATCATCTGGCCGCCGGCGCCGGTGAACTTGATCGAGTTCGACAACAGATTGAGCGCGATCTGGCGCACCGAGCGGGCATCGGCGACGATCGGCGGCAGGTTCAACGGCAGCGAGGTGCGGATGATGACGCGCTCGCGGTTGGCCTGCTGCTGCATCATGGCGACGCATTGCTGCACGATGTCGTTGAGATTGACGCTGACGAACGTCAGGTCGAGCTTGCCGGCTTCGATCTTCGACAAATCGAGCAGATCGTTGAGCAGCGAGATGAGGTGGCCGCCGGAGGCGTGAATGTCCTTGAGGTATTGCTTGTAGCGCTCATTGCCGATGGCGCCGAAGCGCTCGTCCATCATCACTTCGGAAAAGCCGATGATGGCGTTGAGCGGCGTGCGGATCTCGTGGCTGATCTTGGCGAGGAATTCGGATTTCGCGGTCGAGGCGCGCTCGGCCTGCTGGCGCGCGTTGATCAGCTCTTCCTCGGTGCGTTTCCAGGCGGTGACGTCGCGCAGCACGGCGCAGAATTTGTCGCCGTCCTCGATCCGCCCCATCGTCATGTAGAGCGGCACCAGCCCGCCCTGACGGACGCGGCCGATCGCCTCGCGCCCGGTATCGAGCAGGCGATCGCCGCCGGCGAGACGGTCGAGATATTCCATCGCGACGCGCCGGCTTTCGGCGGGGAACAATTCGCCGAAGCTCAGCTCGGTGAAATCGGCGGCGTCATAGCCGAACAAAGCCTGCGCGCTGCGATTGGCCGACAGCACGCGGCCGGCGCGGTCGAGCACCAGCACGCCGTCGGTGGCGGTGTCGAGAATGGCGCGCAGTTCATGGTTTTCTTCGGTGGCGCGGCGCAACGATGTTTCGGTGCTCTTGATGCGGTCGTCGGATACGCCTTGCGTGTTGATCATGAGAACCAGCGCGTTCTCGGAAGTCCACGGCACGCTGAACAGGCGCCCTTCCACGGCCTTCTGGTTGCCGTTGACGGTTGCGATGGTCAGCATCTTGCTTGACTCTTTGCCCGGCTCTTTAGCGCCCGTCTTGCTCGGCTCGATGAACAGCGCGTCGAGGCCGCCGGCCTCGGACAAACCTTGCAGGTTCTCGTAACCGGTCCAGTCGAGGAAGGCGCGGTTGGCATAGATCAGATTGTTGAGGCGATAGACCAGAATGCCGATCGGCAGTTTGTCGAGCACCGGACGTCCGTCCGGCGGCGCGTCAGTTGTGCTGGCGCGCGCCGGCTTTGTCGTTTCGGGCGGGGGAGATGGCGGTGCGTAAGCTTCGCCGCCGAAATCGTCGGAGGCGTCCGTGAGATCGGCCGATGCACGCTTGTCCGGCGCACCTTTGAGACGGGCGTTGAGTTCGCGCGCCAATTCCTCGAAAGCACTGTGCTCGCCGGGACTGAGTGCAGGCGCTGGCTCTGACACCGGTTTCTGAGCCGGCTCAGGCTCCGGCGCGGGCGGCGGCGCGCGGAAGGCCAGCACATTGTCAGGCGCCGGGTTGTTGGTGTTGACCGCGACCGGTGCTTTCGCTTCAGGCGCGGTTGCCGCTGCAAGCGGTTCGCGGCACACGCCGAAGCCGCGATAGCCGGAGAAGCGGCGGTCGCGGTCGAACACCGGCAGCCCCGACATTTCGATGGCGATGCGCGCGTCTGTCCCATCGACAGGAAACGAAACGGCGTACCCGCTCCAGGTATCGTGCGACGCCAGCGCGCGGGCGACGGCGCCGTCAGTGTCGAGCTTGAGGATCGCGGCGGCTTCACCCCAGGTGCGGTTGAGCACCGAGGCGGTTTCCGGCCCGACCACGGTGGCGAAATTCTCGATGCCGCCGACCATGTGCGTTGCCGCATCCATCTGCCAGACGAAGCGGTAGGGAACGCGCCGCACGCCGGCATCGGGCAGATTGCGGTGCGAGGTGGCGGAGGCGGCAATCGCGCTGGCTGCATCATGTGCGCGCGCGCCGGCATGCGACGTTGCCGGTGCGGCGACGAATGTCACCATGAGCGTGACCGTTGCGCCGGCGCCGAGCCGCCTCATGGCGATGTGGCCGCTATCGACGTCGCCTTCGCCGTGGCCATTGAGGGTCGTCTCGCGCGCCAATTTGTCGGCGCCGAGTGCGACAAGATCGTTCTTGCCGGCGAGCCGTTCGCGTCCGGCCGAATTGGCTTCGATCAATTCGCCATCGGCGGTGAAGACCGCCGCCGGCATGATGATGTCGTTGAGAAGGCGGTGCGCGCGTTCCGGGAGAGCGAGATCCTTGCCGGCGCGCTCAGTCGCGACGACGAGAATGGCGTGGCTGTTGTCGGCAAGCACGATGCGCGAACACAAACAGGTCAGCATGCCGCCCATGCCGGCGCCGAAGCCGCGCAGGCGCTCGAGTCTTTGCCCGCCGCCTGGCGGCAAGGTGCCGGCGAGACGAAGTATCTGCGCGGCGGCTTGATGGTTCGGCGCGAATGTTCGCTGCGCCAGCGCAGACGCAGAGGGCGCATCGAAGATCGCGGCGGCGGCCGGATTGGCCCAGAGAATGCGCTGCGCGTCATCGCGCCACAGCCAGACCGGCGACGGAGCGAGGGCGTGATCGGCCAAGCGCCGATCGTCCATTAGGGTCATCTGAAATTCGACGCCGCTCATCGCCCGATCGGTCCCAAGCCGCGCCTAAATTACGGCTAATAAACCATTAATACGGCTGTGGCGGGTGTAGAGTCCACGCCATGGCGGCTATCCGGCGCCGCCAAGCGGCGGTATCCTTAACGACCGGGTTTGCGCGCTGAATGTTCCGACGGAGGCCGGGTCGCCGTCATACATACTCCGCAAGAAGTGGTTATGGATCGATCCCGTCCCCGCAGGCTTTGCCCTCAAGGAGAGCGTTATGGCGAAAGACATGAAATTCGAAGTTCCGGCGGAAATGCGTGAGCTTGCCGAAAAGAGCGTTGCCCAGGCCAAGCAGGCTTTTGACGGCTTTATCGCCGCCACCCAGCATGCCGTCGGTACCGCCGAGACCCAGGTCAAGACCATGCAGACGGGCGCCAAGAGCACCAGCGAACTGGCGATGAAATTTGCCGAGCGTAACGTGGCGGCCTCGTTCGAGTTCGCCCAGAAGCTGCTGCACGCCAAGGATGCCCAGGAACTGACGGCATTGCAGGCCGAATACCTGAAATCGCAGTTGGCGACGCTGACCGAGCAGGCCAAGGAATTGAGCCAGCAGGCCGTCAAAATGACCGGCCACAGCTAAGCCTTTGTTTTTATAAAGCTTTCATTCTACCCGTGTCCGGTGCGGTCAGCGGGGGCATAGCTATGGCAAATGGTGCAATGCAATATTTTTGTTGCAATGCACCAAATATGTACTATATTGGGATTATCGCTCCAGCCGGGAATTGACTGGAGCCATCGTTCAGGCGCGAGCCGATATGCAGAGGGCGGCGGCTCGCTTTCAGCCGGAAAACCGTCCTCGTAAAAAGGATGATTCCCATGGCCGAAGTTCAGACCTCCGTAAAAACCAAGCCGAAGCCGGTTGCCGCCGTTGCGACCGAAGCCAAATTCGAAATGCCGAAGTTCGAGATGCCCAAGTTCGAAATGCCGAAGTTCGAGATTCCCACTATGGAAGTCCCGCCGGCATTCCGCGAAGCCGCCGAAAAGGGCATCGCGCAGGCCAAGGACAACTACGAGAAGATGAAGAGCGCGGCCGAGCAGGCCACCGATGTTCTCGAGGAAACCTATGCGACCGCGTCCAAGGGTTGCTCGAGCTATGGCCTCAAGGTGATCGAAACCGCGCGCGCCAACTCGAACGCCGCCTTCGATCTGTTCGGCGAGTTGCTCGGCGCGAAGTCGTATTCGGAAGTCGTCGAAAAGACGACCGCCTATATGCGCTCGCAGTTCGACACCGTTACCGCGCAGACCAAGGAATTGGCCGAACACGCGCAGAAGGTTGCCACTGAGACCGCCGAGCCGATTAAGGCCAGCGTGTCCAGCTTCGGCAAAGCCGCTTAAGTCGTCAGCTTAATTGGCGGCCAGGTTTGGCCGCCTGAGCTGCCTGATTGCCGGTCAAATTGACTATAAAGCCCGGGCTTTCGCGCCCGGGCTTTTCGTTGGCCGCGGGAACCGGGCGCGGCGGGAATGGCCCGTAAAACGCTTGCAAAACCGGGGGGCGGCTTCTAGGTTCCGCGCGTCGAAGGCTCTTGGCCTGACACCCGTGCAGCTGTAGCTCAGTTGGTTAGAGCGCTGGTCTGTGGATCCAGAGGTCGGTGGTTCAAATCCACCCAGCTGTACCAAATCTTCTCCGCGCCGTTTGAATGCAAAAAAACGCCGGCGAAAATTTCGCCGGCGCTTTTGTTCTTTGGCGATGAGAAGTCGTTCTAGCGCGAGATGATTCTGCCGTCGCGGCTGTAGCGCGGGCCAATCGGGCGGCGGGGCCTGGCCGGCTCATCGAACTGCTGGTAGGAGCGTCCGCCGCCAAACAGGACGTCGAAGAAGCTGGGGCCGCTCGGGCCGCTGCCGTTGTACATGCCGACCGGCATGCGCACCGGCCTGGACGACGTATTCGGCGCGCGTTCGACCGCCAGATCGGCGACCTTGCGGTCGCTGCCCTTGAGGATCGCGATCATGCGGGCATCGCGGCCATAGACGTCCCTGCGGAACTGCAACTCGCCTTTGTCGTCGACAAAAGCGGTCTGGTACGTGAGGTGCACCCAGATGTTCTTCGGGAAGTTGATATTGATCTCGCTGCCGCCGAACATCTTCTCGAGCCGCGCGGCGCTGTAGTTGCCGTCCGGCAAAGCCAGCGACAACAGCTTCTCGCCGTACATCAGCGGATTTTCAACGCGCATGCAGCCGTGGCTGAAGGCGCGCTCGTCGCGGGCAAACAGATGCTTGTCCGGCGTGTCGTGCTGATAGACCAGGAACTTGTTGGGGAAGTTGAAGCGGATGCGGCCAAGCGCATTGGCGGCGCCCGGCGGCTGATAGATGCGCACGGTGCCGTCAGCCGCCTGTTCGAGCTTGAGGCCGATGCGCTCGAGCGCCTGCGGATCCTCCTGCAACGCCGGCAGGTATTCCTTTTCGATGATCGACGGCGGCACGTTCCAGGTCGGGTTGACGGTGATGAACTTCATCTCCGAACTGATCATCGGCGTCGCCTGGCTCGGCTTGCCGACGACGATCTTCGTGGTCCAGTAGACCTTCTCGTTGTTCCAAAGCGTCAGGCGGAAGTCCGGCACGTTGACGATGACGTGCGGATTGCCGAGGTCGCGTGAATACCAGCGCCAGCGCTCCATGTTGACGACGATGGTGTCGATCGGGTCGGCCGACGGGCCCTTGGCGGCTTTCTTCTCGCCGTTCAAGGCGCGCAGGGTGTTGGGGCCGACATTGCCGTCGTCGTTCAGATCGGCGACGGTCTGGAAGGTGCGCACTGCGTCGCGCACATCGTCGTCGTAAAGCGTGCTGTTCTTGTCGCCCTTTACGTCGAGCCGCTTGCGCAGCAGGACGACGCGCTCGTCCTTGACGCCGGGACGCATGATCTTGCCGTCGGGAATGCGCACCAGCGGCACGCTTTTTTCTTCGGCCTTCGGCGCGGCGTCGGCTTTGCCGTTGCGCAGTTCGGCGAGCTTGGCGCGCAGCGCCTTGAACTCAGGCATCGGCGGGTTGTAGCTGTCGAGCGCGGCGGCGGCGTCGTCGGTGGCGGCGAGCTTGGCCAGAACGTCGGCCGGTTCCGGCGCTTTCTGGTCGAACTGAATGTCGGAGCCGACGCGGGTAAAGTGGATGCGGCCGCTCTGGGCGTGACGCGCGAAGGTCAGCGCCACCGTGGTCAGCTTCAACTCGGCTTCCGCCAGCGCATCGGCGGTGATGGCGGCGTTGAAATCCGGCGCCGGGTATTCGGCCGGCTCGAGGCCGACTGCGTCGGCTTTGGCGAGGTAGCCGATGGCCGACTTGGCGCGAGCGGTGGCGGCGCCGTCGGCGACCCACACCGGCTTGTAATTGCGGGCGCTGTAGAAGGCTTCGATGCCGGCGCGTTCCGCCTTGCGGGCGACCGTGCGGTCGAGCGCCTTGCCGGTGACCATCTCGCGGAGCTTGTCGCCGACCGCGCTATCGGCGACGGCGGAGGTTGCCGGGGCGGGCGCTGCTGCAACCGGCGCCGGGGCAACGGCGGCAGGAGCGGCGGTTTGCGCCGGGGCGGTGACTTCAACGCCGAGATCCCTGGCGGTCGGCGGCGGCGGAACATCGGGCAAAGGAACGATAATCTGGGTTTGATCGGCCGGCTGTTGCGCGTTGGCGGCGGGGCCGGAAACCAGCAGAGCCAGTCCGAGGGCGGTTGACGCCAGCAGACCATCGAAACGAACGACTTTCACCGCGAAGTCTCCCAAATGTGAAGGGACATCGGTCCCTTGAATTTCCGCGCTACTCTATCCGATAGACCCGCGACAGTTACCTATTTCACAACGTTTCACGACCGAACGAAGGGCACCTGTGGCTATTTTACACCGATGCAAGATGCCACGAATAGCGATTTTGCCCGTTGTTTCAACAGCGATACGAAGCAACGGGCCATCGGGCTGCTTGTTCCGCCCGATGCTGCTGCGGCGATAAGCGGCACCGTATTTTATTACCAACGACGCTTCTGTGATGGCTGTCACAGGCGTGGGCTTTTGCCGCTTCCCCTGCAATGGACAAAAAAAGACCGGGCCCCACGAAGGGGGCCCGGTTGCAAGGATGCCGGCGTGGGGGCCAGCAAACTTCAGAGGGGAACATGCTGCGGCACCGGCGACTCTGGGAGGATATCCACGGCACCACAGCGAAGCCGCACTATGCGAGGTGAAGCCTCGCGCAGCAACGCTTTGCGCGGCATGTCTGCCATGCCTAAACGCAAAGCCACATCGTGGGCCTGCGATGTTCTGACGCTGCGACCGCATGCCCGGCCGGCGATGCGAACTTGTGCCTAGAAATTCCAGCGCTGCGCGTTGGCCACCAGGAAGTCGCGGAACACCTGGATGCGCGCGACCGATTTCAATTCTTCCGGATACACGAAGTAGGCGTCGAGCGCGAGCGTGTCGGCTTCGCCGAACAGTTGCACCAGCCCGCCGTTTTCCTCGACCAGATAGTCCGGCAGCATCGCCACACCGAGGCCGCGCTGGCAGGCGCGCAACAGGCCAAGCACATTGTTGATGGTGAGCTGCGGCACGCGCGCGTTCTTGGCTTCGCGGCTGATTTCCAGAAGCCAGCGCCGGTTGGCGAAATGCGCCGGCACGGCGCCGCCCAAAAGAATGATGCGGTGCTTGTCGAGTTCCTCGTGCGTGCGCGGCGTGCCGAAGCGCTTGAGATAATCCGGCGAGGCATAAGCGTGGAAATGCACCGAGAAGATCTTGCGCTGGATGAGATCGGGCTGCGTCGGCTGGCGCAGACGAATGGCGACGTCGGCCTCGCGCATCGCGAGATCGAGTTCTTCGTCGGTCGTGATCAGTGTGATCTGAATATCGGGATAGAGATCGAGAAACTCGCCGAGCCGCGGCGTCAGCCAGTGCACGCCGATGCCCGGCGTAGTCGATACCTTTAACTCACCGTTCGGCCGCTCGCGCGAGTCGGTCAGCTTGGTGCGCGCCGCTTCCAGCTTCATGAACACTTCATGCGCGGTGCGGTACAGAAGCTCGCCCTGTTCGGTGAGGATCAGGCCGCGCGCATGGCGGTGGAACAGCGACACGGCGAGGTCGCCTTCCAGCGCCGACACCTGGCGAGATACGGCCGATTGCGACAGGCCCAAACGTTCGCCGGCACGCGTGAAAGAGCCGGCTTCGGCGGCGGCGTGGAACACCTTGAGCTTGTCCCAGTCCATCGAATTGTTGGCTGATCGCATAATCATTCGGCCGCCGCGTGCTGGTGTTCGTGCTCATGAGCGGCGAGGAATTTTTCAGCCTCGAGCGCGGCCATGCAGCCTTGTCCGGCGGCGGTCACCGCTTGCCGGTAAATATCGTCGGTGACGTCGCCGGCGGCGAAGACGCCGGGTACCGAGGTCGCGGTCGAATGGCCGGCGGTTTCGATGTAGCCCGACGGCTTCATCTTCAACTGGCCGGTGAACAGTTCGGACGCCGGCGAGTGGCCGATGGCGATGAACACGCCGTCGGCGGCGCGTTCGGTGACGGCGCCGGTCTTGATGTTCTTGAGCTTGACGCCGTTGACCTTGATCGGGTTCGCCGCGCCGGTGACGTCGTCGAGCACCGAATCCCAGACCACTTCGATCTTCGGGTGCTTGAACAGACGGTCCTGCAGAATCTTTTCGGCGCGGAAATGATCGCGGCGGTGCACGACCGTCACCTTCGATGCGAAATTGGTGAGGAACAGCGCTTCCTCGACCGCGGTATTGCCGCCGCCGATGACGAAGACTTCCTTGTTGCGATAGAAGAAGCCGTCGCAGGTGGCGCAGGCGGAAATGCCATAGCCTTTGAACTTCTGCTCGAACGGCAGATCGAGCCAGCGCGCCTGTGCGCCGGTGGCGACGATCAGGCTGTCTGCGACATAGACATCGCCGCTGTCGCAGATCAGCTTGAACGGCCGCTGGCCGAGTTCGACCTTGGAGACGTAGTCGGTGACGATCTTGGTGCCGACATGCGTCGCCTGGGCCTGCATCTGCTCCATCAACCACGGGCCCTGGATGACGTCGGCAAAGCCCGGATAATTCTCGACATCGGTGGTGATGGTGAGCTGGCCGCCGGGCTGCATGCCCTGGATCAGGATCGGCTCCAGGATGGCGCGCGCGGCATAGATCGCGGCGGTGTAGCCCGCCGGACCAGAGCCGATAATGACGACTTTGGCGTGGGTCGTTTTCGACATTGCTTTCAATCGCCCCCGGGCGTCGATGGGCGCGTGCCGCCCGTATTTTCAGCGTGCCGCCAGACTCAAGGGCACCTCGAAAAATAGCATGCCCCTCGGCCCCGTGCGAGTCTGCTGCCCTGACGGCATGATTCTAGGAGACTGACGATGGGGCAGCTCGGATTTTTCGATGCGGATAATCGGCTGGCGGCACTATCGGCGAAAGGCGATCCGCT